>NZ_JBCLUZ010000003.1:0-158078 GCF_039548395.1 Luteimonas changyuni | reverse complement strand
CGGGCCCGGACCTTTTGGGCGGTGGTGGACGGGGGCAACGTCGACGCAGATGTCGCAACCGGGCGGATCGTCACCGGATCAAGCAGCACGGCCACGTCACACCACGGCCACGATCCGCGAGCGCGCGCCCGCTCTTGATCTCCGTCCCGAAGCCAAGAAACGCCACGGCCCGTCCCGTGCACAGGGGGTGTGCGGAGAGCCGGCCATGGATGGCCGGCGCCCGGCCGCTGGGAGCAGGACGCGGAGACGGCCGGCGCAGCACACCCCCTGTGCGCGGGACGGGCAGCGCGGACCAGAACGGAGAAGTGCGCGGCACGTGCAACGCGGACCCCAGTCGAGCAGCTCCCGGCCCAACAACGCCGCAACTGTCACGTCAGCACCCCGGAGCCTCGAGAAGAACCAGCCACAACGCCGGACCGGCCGTAGGTCTCTCCCCCAGTCGAAAGAAGAGCCTTTTCAACGCCCGGAGCGCATGTCGCCGATCAGCCCTTGAGGTACAGCAACACCAGCCCGCCGATGATCGCCACGTTGCTGATCACCACGCCGCTGGTGCCGAAGGTCAGCCGGTACAGCAGCTGCCTCGAGCGCGCGCCTTCGGGGTTGCGGATGGCGTCGCGCCGCAGCAGCGGCTGCATGGTCCGCGCCAGAGGACCCAGCAGCTGGTAGTTCAGTACCGCGATCGCGGCCAGGGCGAGCGCATAGGTCGGCACCAGGCTGTCGAAGGTGAAGGCCGACGCCAGGGTCAGGCCCACGGCCAGCAACGAGGTCCAGATGTAGGTGTTGTAGACGCGAAGGATCCCGCCGCGCTCGGCCTCGTCGTCGGCGTAGGCCACGAGCATCTTCCGGCACAGCCAGGCGGTGACCAGCCCGGCCAGCAGGCCGCCGCCAAGCGCGCCGGCCGTCCCGAGCACGCCCTTGCCGAACACGCCGCCGATGACGCTGCCGCCGACCTTGGCGAAGCCCGCCGCGGCTGCGGGCCGGCTGAAACCGAGCATGGCCGTGACGCCCACCGCGAACGCCGTGCCCGGCGCGCTGGAGCGGGCGAAGTCGCCAACGCGCGACAGCAGGTCTTCGCGCAGGCTCTTGCGGGCGCGCGAGAGGCGCTTGCGCACGGCGGCGTCGGACAGGCCCAGCAGTTCGGCCACCTGGCGCGAGTTCTGGCCTTCGCGGTAGTACAGCAGCAGCACTTCGCGACTCTCTTCGGGAAGCTCGGAGATCAGCTCGGCGGCCATGCGCTCGCGTTCGGCGTCGAGCAGCTGCTCTTCGGGCAGCGCGGACGGATCGGCGGCATGGTTGATGGCGATTTCCGCGGCCTCGCCGCCGATCACGCGCTGGCGGTGGCGGCGCAGGTGGTCATAGGCCAGGTTGCGGGTGATCTGGCGCAGCCAGGGCAGGAAGCTTGCCGGGTTCTGCAGGCGCTTGAGGTTCTGCCAGGCGGACAGGAAGGCCTCCTGGGCGATGTCCTCGCTGGCGGTCGGATCGCGGGTGATGGCCAGGGCCACCGCGGTCACCGTGTTCTGGCTGGCGACGATGATGCGGGTGTAGGCCTGCTGGCAGCCGTCGGCCGCGGCGGGCAGGTCGCGGTGGATCAGGGCATCGATGGCGCAGGTGGTCATGGGCTGCTCGCGTGGCGGCACCGGGCAGGCGCCATCCTATCCAGACGCGGCGGTGCGGGAAACGTGACCCATGGCAGGCTCCGCCCGGTGCTGCCTCAATCCGCGTCTTCGCGCAGCCAGTCCTGGCCGTCGCGGCGCACGGCCAGGTTCCGGGGCTCGTCCCCGTCCACGGCCAGGCGCACGGTGCCGCTGCCGGAGCCGTCGGTGGCGTAGTCGGACACGCTCACCAGCAGGCGTGCATCGGCACAGTCCGAGGCCGGGACCACGTCGAACCCTTCGCCGGCCAGCGCCTGCAGGAGCGCGGGGTCCGGGTCGGCGCCGTCGATGCCGAGGCAGCCGCGCCGCGTGCCGGCGGCCTCCAGCGCTTCGCGCAGCAGGGTGGCCGCCAGCGCCGGCGGCGTGGCGATCACGAAGGCTTCGTCGGGCAGGGTGGCGACAAGCGGCATGTCGGCAGCGGACGTCGACGCGGGCGCCTGTCTTCCGGCCGGCGTGGACGCGCCCGGGACGGATGCCGCCGGCGCGGCGGCCAAGGCGTCATCGTCGCCACCACCACGGCTGGCGCGGTAGGCGATCATCACCAGCGCCACCATCACCGCCACCCCCAGCAGCAGCCCGTAGCGGAAGCGTCCGCCACCGCGCGCGGAGAGCGGCGAGCTGGTGCCTCCGGCCAGTGAAGGCGGCGGCGGCATGAAGCTTTCGCTGCGCGGCGTGGTGTCCTGCAGCAGGCCGACTTCACGCAGCATGCGGCGCGCCTCCGGCTGCTGGTCGGAGCGGATCACCCAGACGGCCGGGCGCGGCCCGCTGTTGTTGCCGTCGCGATAGCTGAAATTGCCCCGGATGGCGCCACGGTAGGAGCGGCCGTTGCTGATCCGGACCTCGATGCCGGCCTCTTCAAGCAGCCGGGCCACCGCTTCGACGTTCTCGATGCGGGCGCTGGAAAACACCTGGCGCACGGCGTCAGCTCCGCGCCGGGACCTGCCCGGGCTGCCCTTCGACCACCCGGATCATCCCTTCCTGCGCGGTGCTCGCGACCAGGCGGCCGGCGCGGTCGTAGATCATGCCGCGGGCGAGTCCGCGCGAACCCTGCGCGCTGGGGCTGTCGATGGAGTAGAGCAGCCAGTCGTCGGCGCGGAACGGGCGGTGGAACCAGAGCGCGTGGTCGAGCGAAGCCATCTGCACCTTCGGCTGGTAGTAGCTGATGCCGTGCGGGAACGTGGCCGTGCCGAGCAGGTGGAAGTCGGAGGCGTAGGCGAGCAGCGCGCGGTGCAGCTCGGGCGCATCGCCGACCTTTTCAGCCAGGCGGAACCAGACCTGCTGGTAGGGCGGGCGCTTGGGCGGGTCGAGTTCGTCGCGCGGATAGACGTGGCGGAACTCGAACGGGCCGCTGCGGTCGAGCCAGCGCTGGATCTTGGTCGGCAGCTTCGCCAGCACCTTGTCCGGAATCGCGGGCGCGGGCTCCAGGTCTTCGGGCTGCGGTACTTCGGGCATCGACAGCTGGTGCTCGGCACCGCCTTCCGGCTCCTGGAACGACGCAGCGCAGAAGAAGATGACCTTGCCGTGCTGGATGGCGGTCACCCGGCGCACCGAGAAGCTGCCGCCGTCGCGGGTGCGGTCGACGTCGTAGACGATCGGATGCTCGATGTCGCCCGCGCGCAGGAAGTAGGCGTGCAGCGAATGCGCGCCGCGCGGCTGGGTCAACGTGCACTGCGCCGCCGACAGCGCCTGGCCCAGCACCTGGCCGCCGAAGACGTACTTGGTGCCGATGTCGCGGCTCTGGCCGCGGAACAGGTCGTCTTCCAGGCGCTCGAGGGTGAGCAGGTCGAGCAGTTCGGACGCGGGAGCGGGGGTGCTGTTGGGCATCCGCCGATTATACGGTGGCGTGCGGTGAATCCCGGCCGGCAAGCGCGCCCGCAACCGAGCTAGAGCGGCGGAGGCAGGGGCAGGCGCCGCAGCGGCGTGGCGTCCAGCACCCGCTGCCAGGGGAACATCGGTCCGGGATCGCGCTTGCGCCACACCTGCACCGCGGGATCGTCGTCAGCGGCAACCATGCCGGTATCGAGATCCTCGTGGCCGGCGATCCAGCGCAGGGCGGGCAGCTCGGTCACCAGCACCGCCAACAGTGCCGCCAACGCCTCGATCTGTGCGTCGGGATACGGCTCGGCCATCGTCTGGCGGCGTGAATCCAGCCAGTCCGGCCAGCGCCCGGTGTTCACCAGTTCGATGCCCACCGAGCGCGGGTTGAAGCCGCGGACGTGGTGCGCGACCCGCGCCGGATCCACCCAGCGTTCCGTTGCGCCGTCGCGATCGACGTACCAGTGCCCGCTGTTGCCCGTGCCGCTGGCCGGATACAGCACACGTTCGCCGTATTCGCGCGCGACGGCGAGGTCCGGCAGTTCGGTGCAGTGGATGACCACCAGGTCGACCTGCGCCAGCGGGCGCGTCTCCAGCAGGGACTCGTAGGGCAGGGGGTCGATGCGCACGTCGCGGCCGGGGCGGGGGACGGCGCGATGCTAGCATTCACATTCCCCCGAACCTCCCCGGACCCCATGACCGCACGCGGCCATTGCATCCTGTCGCACGGCTTCGAAAGCGGCCCCGACGCCACCAAGGTCACCGCGCTGGCCGAGGTCGCCGAACGCCTGGGCTGGAGCCACGAACGTCCGGACTACACCGGCTTCGACGCCATGCATGACGTCAGCGACCTGGGCGACGTCGCCCGGCGCCTGGCCCACCTGCAGGCGCTCGCCTCCGCCCGCGCCGCCGAAGGCCCACTCGTGCTCGCGGGGTCGAGCCTGGGCGCCTGGATCTCCGGCCGGGTCTCGCTTGACGTGCCCACGCGCGCGCTGTTCCTGATGGCGCCGCCGGTGAACCTGGCCAAGGCCTACCCGCTCCAGGCCGCGGCGGTGCCGACCGCGATCATCCACGGCTGGCACGACGAGCTGATACCGGCCGCCGATGTCGTCGCCTGGGCGATGCCGCGTCGCGACCGCCTGCTGCTGGTCGACGACAGCCACCGCCTGTCCGCGCATGTCGAAGCTTCGGCGGCGCTGTTCGCCGACCTGCTGGGCGCGCTGTCGCCGTGAAATTCTTCGCAAGCTGCGGCAAGGGCCTGGAATACCTGCTGGCCGACGAGCTGGTTGCGCTCGGCTGCGCGCGCGCGACCGCCACCGTCGCCGGCGTCAACGTCGAAGGCGAGCTCGCCGACGCCCAGCGCGCGGTGCTGTGGTCGCGCCTGGCCAGCCGCGTGCTGTGGCCGCTGGCCGAGTTCTACTGCGACGACGAAGACACGCTGTACCGCAACGCCGTGGCCCTGCCGTGGGCCAGCCACCTGGCGCCGGGCCGCACGCTGGCGGTCGATGCCCGGGTGTCCGGCGAAGGGATCACGCATGCGCGCTATGCAGCGCTGCGGGTCAAGGACGCCGTGGTCGACAGCCTGCGCGCCGAGACCGGGGCGCGCCCGGACGTCGACCTGGATGCGCCCGACCTGCGGCTGAACCTGGTGGTGCGCAAGGGCCGCGCGATCCTTTCCGTCGACCTCGGCGGCGGCTCCCTGCATCGCCGCGGCTGGCGTCGCGCGCAGGGCGATGCGCCGCTGAAGGAAACCCTGGCCGCCGCGGTCCTGCTGCGTGGCCAGTGGCCGCAGGTGCATGCCGAGGGTGGCGCGCTGCTGGATCCGATGTGCGGCAGCGGCACGCTGCTGGTCGAAGGCGCGGCCATGGCCGCGGACGTTGCGCCCGGCCTGCTGCGCCATGGCGATGTGCAGCCGTCGCGCTGGAGCGGCTTCGATGCCGGCGTCTGGGCCACGCTGCGCGATGAAGCGCTTGAGCGGGAACGCGTGGGGCGCGAGGCCCTGCGGCCGGTGTTCTACGGCAGTGACGTCGATCCCGCGGCGCTGCGGGCCGCGCATGAGAACGCGACCGCTGCCGGCTTCGGCGACGTGCTGCAGCTGGAAGAGCGCCAGGTCGCCGCGCTGCGGCCGATGGCCCAGGTCCGCGGCCTGGTCGCCAGCAACCCGCCCTACGACGCGCGCCTGGCCGCCGACGCCCAGCTCTACCGCGGCCTTGGCGACGCCCTGCGCCGGATCGCGCCGTACTGGCGCGCCAGCCTGCTCTGCGGCAGCCCGGACCTGGCGCGCGCCACCGGCCTGCGCCCGCAGAAGGTCTACCAGGTGTTCAACGGCGCGCTGGAGTGCTCGCTGCTGGTCGCCGACCCGGTGCAGCCGCCGCTGCGCGAGGACGCCGTGCCGCGCCCGCTGTCGCCTGGCGCGCAGATGCTCGCCAACCGCCTTCGCAAGAACCTGCGCGCGCTGAAGTCCTGGCGCGTGCGCGAGGGCATCGGTTGCTACCGCGCCTACGACGCCGACCTGCCCGAATACTCGGCCGCGATCGATGTCTACACCGAGGCAGACGATCCCGATGCCACCTGGCTGCACGTGCAGGAGTACGCCGCGCCCGCCGACATCCCCGACGCCGACGTGCGCCGCCGCTTCGGCGAAGTGCTGGCGGCCGCGCGCGAAGTCTTCGGCGTTACGCGCGAGCGCGTCGCGACCAAGGTCCGCGCGCGCGGCAAGGGCGGCAGCAAGTACGCCGATGCCGCGTCCCTGCGCCGCAACGAATACATCACCGTGCGCGAGGGCGCGGCGCTGCTGCGCGTGAACCTGTTCGACTACCTCGACACCGGCCTGTTCCTCGACCACCGCCCGCTGCGCGCGCGCCTGCAGCGCGAGGCGCGCGGCAAGCGCTTCCTCAACCTGTTCTGCTACACCGGCGCGGCCACCGTGCATGCGGCGGTGGGCGGCGCGGCCGGCACCACCAGCGTCGATCTGTCGGCGACCTACCTGCAGTGGGCGTCGGACAACCTGCGCGGCAACCGCGTCGACGGCCGCGTCCTCGGCGGCAGCGCGCACCGCCTGGTGCAGGCCGATGCCGTGGCCTGGCTGGAGGCGGACACCGGCGAATACGACCTGGTGTTCTGCGACCCGCCGACGTTCTCGAACTCGGCGCGCGCGGACGACTTCGACATGCAGCGCCAGCACGTGCGCCTGCTGCAGGCTGCGGTGGCACGGCTGTCCCCGGACGGCGTGCTGTACTTCTCCAACAACTACCGCCGCTTCCGCCTGGACGACGAGGCGGTGGCGGCGTTCGCGGAGTGCGAGGACATCACCGCCGAAACGATCCCGCCGGACTTCGCGCGCAACCCGCGGATCCACAAGGCCTGGCGCCTGACCCGGCGCGACGGAACGGACTGATCCAGCCCGGCCTTTTTTGTAGGAGCAGCTATAGCTGCGATTCCGCACTACCGGATCGCAGCCATAGCTGCTCCCACAGCCCCTGCAGGCCCAAACGTCGGCAGCGGAACCGCAGCGTTTCGCCGGCGGGGGCTGTGCCGGGGGCGACGCGGCACCATGATTGGGGTGGCCCCGACGAGGAGTTCCCCATGACCGTTACCCAGTTCGACTCCACCCGCGTGGTGCGCAAGCTGCGCGGCGAGCCCGCCTCCGACGGCGCCGGCGTGAAGCTGACGCGCGTGATCGGCGGCGCCGGGCTGCCCGAACTCGATCCATTCCTGCTGCTCGATGAATTCGGCACCGACCGCGCCGAGGACTACATCGCGGGCTTCCCGGAGCATCCGCACCGCGGCTTCGAGACCGTCACCTACATGCTCGACGGCCGCATGCGCCATCGCGACAACCACGGCAACGAAGGCCTCCTGGTGCCCGGCAGCGTGCAGTGGATGACCGCCGGCCGCGGCCTGGTGCATTCGGAGATGCCCGAGCAGGAGGAAGGCCGCATGCGCGGCTTCCAGCTGTGGGTGAACCTGCCGGCGAAGGACAAGATGACCGAGCCGCGCTACCAGGAGTTCGCGCCCGACCGCATCCCGCGGGTTACCCCGGCGGAGGGCGTGGACGTCCGCGTGGTGGCCGGGGAGATCGCCGCCGCCGATGGCCGCCGCGTGCGCGGGCCGATCGAACAGCCGGCCACCGATCCGCTGTACCTGGACGTGTCGCTGGCGCCGGGCGTGGCCTGGGAACACCGGCTGCCCGAGGGCCAGAGCGCGTTCGTCTACGTATTCGAAGGCGAGGCCGCCATCGGCTGCGGCGAGGAGGCGCGCACCCTGGCCAGCCATGAACTCGGCGTCCTTGGTGGTGGCGACGCGCTGCGCGTGGACGCGGGCGGGGCCGGGGCACGCATGCTGCTGGTGTCGGGCCGGCCGCTGCGCGAGCCGGTGGCACGCCACGGCCCCTTCGTGATGAACACGCGCGAAGAGCTGATGCAGGCCTTCGTCGACTTCCAGCAGGGCCGGTTCTGAGGGAAGCGTGGCGCCGATGATCGGCACCACCTGGACGGCCGCGGTTGATGGCAGTCATCACCACGTGCAGGGCGCGGCCGCGGCGAGCGCCACCGGCCGTGCGCTTGCGAAGGCCACTCGCCTGCTGCGGAGCGTCGGCGCCCGGCGCGGGAGGCCAGGCCCGCATGCGTCGACCGGGCGGCTGGATTCAGTTGGTCGAGAGGCGGATGACGTCGAAGCGCAGCTGCTCGGCCAGTGACATGGCCTCGGACAGCTGTGCTTCGTCGCCGCGCAAGGAGATGTGGGCGACGTTGCCGCGATCCAGTTCGACCAGTGTCTCGCGCACTTCGATGCCGGCCGGTCCCGAGAGCTCGCTGCGGTACCACCAGGTGTCCTGGCCATCGATCACGGTTTCCACCGTCCGGTTGCCGCGGCGCGGGCGGAACGGCGCGTCGCCAGTGATCATCACCGCCAGCATCTGCGCGCCGTCGCTGGCGCGGATGGCCTTGCAGAAGGTGTAGTCCTTGCCGTCAAGCTTTTCCCAGGCGAGGCCGCTGCTTGCCGGAAGCGCGGGACAGTCGCCGCCAGACTGCGCATGCACGCTGCCTGCCGCAAGCAGAAAAGCCGTGGCCAGCACGGTGCCTGTTTTCATGGTTGTTCCCCCTTGGGCGGCACGGATCGATGTGCGCCTCGCCTGATCCTGTCTTGTGCGGCGCGACAAAGTCCGTGACGTGCGTCACGTTTGTTGCATCCCGGGGCCGTTTTCATCGTGTTCGTCCAGCTCCGGTCAAACCGGCGAGGCACACGCGGACGCGCGCCGGGGTCACGCGTCCGCTGCGATCTCGCGCGACAGTGCCTGCAGCCGCTGCGGCGTGCCGACATCGGTCCAGCGGCCGCGGTGGTGTTCGCCCGAGGCCATGCCTCGGGCCATCGCCGCACGCAGCAGGGGCGCGAGCTTGAAGCGCGGCGGATGGGCGTCCGCGCCGTGTGCATCGCCGATGGCATCGCGCCAGTCCCGCAGCAGCGCCGGCCGGTACACGCCGATGCCGGAAAAAGTCAGGCGCGGCGCACCGTCCGCATGCACGCGTCCTTCCGCGTCGAGCGCGAAGTCACCGCGTGGATGGTGGCCGGGGTTGTCGACCAGCAGCAGCCAGGCATCGCCTTCGGGAGCGTCGGGCAGGCGTGCGAAATCGTAGTCGCACCACACGTCTCCATTGACCGCGATGAAGGGCTCATCGCCGAGCAGCGGCAGCGCGTGCAGCATGCCGCCGCCGGTTTCCAGCGGCGTATCGCCCTCGTGGGAGTAGTGCAGTCGCAGGCCCCAGCGCGAGCCGTCGCCAAGCATCAGCGGGAACTGCGGCGCCAGCCACGAGATATTGATCGCCACGTCGCGCACGCCGGCGGCGGCCAGCTTTTCCAGGTGCCAGGCGATCAGGGGTTTGCCGCCGGCATCAAGCAGCGGCTTGGGCGTGGTGTCGGTCAGCGGGCGCATGCGTTCGCCAAGGCCGGCCGCGAAGACGAGGGCTTTCATCGCGCGCTCCTCAGCCGGCCGCCGTCGCCGCCAGCGCGGGGCGCACATGGCGGTCGAGCACGCCGGCCAGCGGCGCGAGCTCCGGGTGCCGGGGGAGCACTTCATCAAGGTAGGCGAGGAAGCGCGGCGCATCGGCGAGGTACTTCGGCTTGCCGTCGCGGTGGTGGAGGCGGGCAAAGATGCCAAGCACCTTCAGGTGGCGCTGCACGCCGACGCGTTCGGCATCGCGCAGGAAGCGCTCCGGTGACGCAGGCACCGGCACGCCTGCCGCCAGCGCGCGCGCGTGGTAGCCGGTCAGCCAGCCGTCGACCCGCGCCTGCGGCCAGCTGAGGAAAGCGTCCTTGAACAGGCTCACCGGGTCATAGGACACCGGGCCAAGCACCGCGTCCTGGAAGTCCAGCACGGCCAGTCCGCCGGCCACAGGCATCAGGTTGCGCGGCATGTAGTCGCGATGCACCAGCACGCGCGGCTGGGCCAGGGCGCTGTCGATCAATACCCGGTAGACGAGGTCGAGCGCGTCCATGTCGGCGCAGCCGAGGGTCGCGCCGAGGTGCCGGCCAAGGAACCAGTCGTCGAACAGCCTGAGCTCGCGCGCAAGCAGCGCTTCGTCGTAGTGCGGCAGGTCGGGGGGCGCGGGGATCGCCTGGATGTGCAGCAGCTGGTCGATGGCGGCGTCGAAGTAGGCATCGGCGTTGCCGGTGTCGATGGCGTGGAGCAGCGTGTCCACGCCGAGGTCTTCCAGCAGCAGGAAGCCGCGCTCCACGTCGCGCGCCAGCACGCGCGGCACGCGCACGCCGCCGCGCTCGAGCAGTCCGTGCATCTTCAGCCAGGGCCGCACGTCCTCCAGCGCGGGGGGCGAGTCCATCACGATCAGGCTGGCATCGGCGCTGCCGGCCGTGCGCCAGTAGCTGCGGAAGCCGGCGTCGGTCGACGCGCGTTCAAGCACAAGGCCGGGTCGTCCGGCGGCCATGCGCGCCCAGGCCAGGCGCCCGGTCGCGTGCGTTTCGTCACTGGCGGTGGTCATGCGGGATGCGGTCGGTGGCCGGCGGGGCGGCGGTGCGCACAGGGTAAACTTCGCGCTCCTCCTTAGACAGCCAGGCGCCTTGCCATGATGCAGCTGCAACCCGTGCTCCTCTCCGGCGGCTCCGGCACGCGCCTGTGGCCGCTGTCGCGCGAGGCGTATCCCAAGCAGTTCCTGGCGCTGACGGGCGAGCACACCATGCTGCAGGACACCTGGCTGCGGGTAGCGCCGCTGGCGTCGCTGGCGCCGATCGTGGTTGCCAACGAGGAGCATCGCTTCCTGGCCGGCGAGCAGCTGCGACAGGTGGGCGTGGAGGGCGCGGCGATCATCCTCGAGCCGGTCGGCCGCAACACCGCCCCGGCGATCGCCGCCGCGGCCCTGCAGGCCATGGCCGGTGGCGCCGATCCGCTGCTGCTGGTGCTGCCGTCGGATCATGTGGTGCGCGATGGGGAGGCGTTCCGCGCAGCCGTGGGCGAAGCATCCGCGGCCGCCGAAGCGGGTGCGCTGGTCACCTTCGGCATCGTGCCGGAAGCGCCGGAAACCGGGTTCGGCTACATCCAGGCCGGAGCGGCCGTCGGAAGCGGCGTGCGCGACGTGCTGCGCTTCGTCGAGAAGCCCGACGCCGCCACCGCCCAGGCCTACCTGGATGCCGGCGGCTATTACTGGAACAGCGGCATGTTCCTGTTCCGCGCCTCGCGCTACCTGGAAGAGCTGGGACGCTTCCATCCGGACATGCTCGACGCGGTGCGACGCGCCAGCGACGGCGCTACCCGCGACGGCGACTTCGTGCGCCTGGACAGGGATGCCTTCGCCGCCTCGCCGTCGGACTCGATCGACTACGCGGTGATGGAGAAGACCGGCCGCGCCATGGTGCTGCCGGTGGACATCGGCTGGAACGACGTCGGCTCGTGGTCGGCGCTGTGGCAGGTCAGCGAGCAGGACGCGGATGGCAACGCCGGCCATGGCGACGTGATCGCGATCGACAGCCGCAACAGCTACGCGTATTCGCGCCGGCTTGTGGCATTGGTGGGCGTGGACGACCTGGTGGTGGTGGAGACCGACGATGCGGTGCTGGTCGCGCACAAGGACCGGGTGCAGCAGGTCAAGGACGTGGTCGCGCGGCTCAAGGCCGACGATCGCAGTCACGCCGTGCTCCATCGCGAGGTCCACCGGCCCTGGGGCAGCTACGACTCGATCGACCAGGACGCGGGTTTCCAGGTCAAGCGCATCAAGGTCAAGCCCGGCGGGCGGCTGTCGCTGCAGTCGCACAAGTGCCGGGCCGAGCACTGGATCGTGGTCCGCGGCACCGCGCGCGTGACCCGCGACAACGAAGTCTTCGAGCTGCACGCCAACCAGTCGACCTACATCCCGCTGGGTGCGAAGCACCGGCTGGAGAACCCGGGCAGCGAAGTGCTGGAACTGATCGAAGTGCAGTCGGGCGACTACCTGGGCGAAGACGACATCGTCCGCTACGAAGACGTCTACGGGCGCTCGTGAGCAAGGTGGCCGTGAGCGACAGCCAGCTCGACCGGCTCGAGGCCGAGAGCCTGCACATCCTTCGCGAGGTCGCCGGGCAGTGCCGCAAGCCGGTGATGCTGTATTCCATCGGCAAGGACAGCTCGGTGCTGCTGCACCTGCTGCTGAAGGCCTTCGCCCCGGGGCGTCCGCCGATCCCGCTGCTGCACGTCGATACCACCTGGAAGTTCCGCGAGATGATCGCCTTCCGCGACCGGCGCGCCGCCGAGACCGGCGTGGACCTGCGCGTGCACGTGAACCCCGACGGCGTGCGCGACGGCATCGGTCCGCAGAGCCACGGCGCAAGCCGCCATACCGAAGTGATGAAGACCCAGGCGCTGCGCCAGGCGCTGGACGCCGGTGGCTTCGACGCCGCGATCGGCGGCGCGCGCCGCGACGAGGAAAAGTCGCGCGCCAAGGAGCGCGTGTTTTCCTTCCGCGACGGCAACCAGCGCTGGGATCCGCGCCGGCAGCGACCGGAGCTGTGGAACCTGTACAACGCGCGGGTGAATCCGGGCGAGAGCATGCGCGTGTTCCCGCTGTCGAACTGGACCGAGCTCGATGTCTGGCGCTACATCCGCCGCGAAGGCATCCCGGTGGTGCCGCTGTACTTCGCCGCCGAGCGCCCGGTGGTCGAGCGCGACGGCACCCTGGTGATGGTCGATGACACGCGTTTCCGGCTCGAGCCCGGCGAGGCGCCAGTGCTGCGCCGCGTGCGCTTCCGCACCCTTGGATGCTATCCGCTGACCGGCGCGGTCGAGTCCGACGCCACCGACCTCGACGCGATCATCGCCGAGATGGAGGCGGGCACGCAGTCGGAGCGCGCCGGTCGCCTGATCGACCACGCCGATGGGGATTCGATGGAGAAGAAGAAGCGCGAGGGTTACTTCTGATGGCGGGCGACTTCCTGCGCCTGGTCGCCTGCGGCAGCGTCGACGATGGCAAGAGCACCCTGATCGGGCGCCTGCTGGCCGAGGCCGGCCGCGTGCCCGACGACGAGCGCGCCGCGCTGGCGAAAGCAAGCGCAGTGCACGGCACCCGCGGCGACGATATCGACTACGCGCTGCTGCTCGACGGCCTGGATGCCGAACGCGAGCAGGGCATCACCATCGATGTCGCCTGGCGGCACCTCGACACGCCGCGCCGCCGCTTCCTGATCGCCGATTGTCCGGGGCACGTGCAGTACACGCGCAACATGGCCACCGGTGCGTCGGTCGCCGACCTCGCGATCGTGCTGGTCGACGCCACCCGCGGGCTGTTGCCGCAGACCTTCCGCCACACCGCGATCGCGGCGATGTTCGGCGTCCGCCACGTGCTGCTGGCGGTGAACAAGATGGACCGCGTGGGCCACGATCGCGCCGCGTTCGAGGCGATTGCAGGCACCTACCGCGCGCACGCCGCGAAGCTTGGCATCGCGGATGCCGTCGCGATCCCGCTGGCCGCGGCGACCGGCGCCAACGTCACCACGCGTTCGGAGGCGATGCCCTGGTATGACGGGCCGACGGTGCTCGAGCACCTCGAGTCGGTGCAGGTCGAGGCGCGCGACGCCGACCTTGCCGCGCGGCTGCCCGTGCAGCTGGTGCTGCGCGACGATGACGGCGGGCGCTGGCTGGCCGGCACCATGGCCTCGGGCACGCTGCGGGTGGACGATGCGCTGCGGATCGAGCCCGACGGCGTGGCCGCGACCGTTGCCGGCCTGCGCCGCGGTGGCGTCGACGTCGCAGCGGTACACGCAGGTGACGCCGCTGCCGTCCGCCTGGCGGAAGACGTCGACGCCGCCCGTGGCGACGTGCTGGCCGCCGCCGGCGCGCCGCTGGCCGCCAGCGACCAGTTCGCCGCCGACCTGCTCTGGTTCGACGAGGCTGCGCTCCTTCCCGGCCGCCGCTACCAGCTGCAGCTGGCCAGCCGCAGTGTCGGCGCCCGCGTGGGCGACATCAAGCATCGGCTGGATCCTGAAACGCTGCAGCCGCTGGCGGCCAAGCGGCTGCAGGCCAACGACATCGGCGAAGTCTCGCTGGCGCTCGACGCCCCGATTCCGTTCGCGCCGTTCGCCCGGGAACCCGTGCTGGGCAGCTTCGTGCTGGTCGACCTGCTCACCCGCGCCACCGTCGGCGCCGGCATGATCCGCCACGGCCTGCGCCGCGCCGACAACATCCACTGGCAGGTGCTGGACGTGGACCGCAGCGTGCGCGCCGCGCTCAAGGGCCAGCGCCCGCGCTGCGTCTGGTTCACCGGGCTGTCCGGCTCCGGCAAGTCGACCATCGCCAACCTGGTCGAGCGCGGCCTGGTCGCGCGCGGCTGCCACACCTACCTGCTCGACGGCGACAACGTCCGCCACGGACTCAACCGCGACCTTGGCTTCACCGACGAGGACCGCGTGGAGAACCTGCGACGCATCGCCCACGTCGCGCGGCTGATGACCGACGCCGGGCTGATCGTGCTGGTGAGCTTCATCGCGCCGTTCCGCGCCGAGCGTCGCTCCGCGCGCGCGCTGTTCGCCGAGGGCGATTTCATCGAAGTGTTCGTGGACACGCCGCTGGCCGAAGCCGAGCGCCGCGACGTCAAAGGCCTCTACGCCAAGGCGCGCCGCGGCGAGCTGCCCAACTTCACCGGCATCGACTCGCCCTATGAGCGGCCGGAGGATGCCGAGCTGGTGCTGGACACGATGTCGGCAGGGCCCGAGGTGCTTGCGGAACGCGTGATCGCAGCGCTTCTGGACTGAGGCCTGCCCTGAAAAAAGGTTCTTCTTCCGATTGAGGGGGAGGCGTACGGCCGGTCCGTTGAAGTGCCGGTTTTTCTCGAGGCTCCGGGTGACGCGACAGTGGGGGCGGGAGTCGCTCCGTTGGGATGCGCGCTGCCCGTCCCGCACACAGGGGGTGTGCTCCCCCGGCCTGTCCGCGTCCTGCTCCCAAGGCCGGCTGTCCGCACACCCCCTGTGCACGGGACGGGCCGTGGCGTGTTCCTGCTTCGGGTCGAAGATCAAGAGCGGGTGCGCTCGCGATCGTAGGGGTCGCCCTGGCGTGGCTGTGCCGCTTGATCCGGTGACGACCGCCCGGTTGCGACATCTGCGTCGACGTTACCCTCGTCCACCACCGCGCAAAAGGTCCGGGTCCGCCGTGGAGGCAGGGGGGATGCCCAGAGCCGGCCATGGATGGCCGGCGGCCGGAACTGGGAGCAGGATGCGCATATTCCGGCTGGGCATCCCCCCTGCCTCCACGGCGGGTAGCGCGCACCTTCCCGGAGCAATCATCCGAACCCCACGCAGTCGCGAGAAGAACCAAAAAAAGCCGGGAAATGCCCGGCTTTTCGTATATGCAATGCCCGCGCCGGCTCAGCGCCTGCGCTTGCCCTTGATGGCCTCGGCAATGAACAGGAGCACGATCGCGCCGACCAGCGATGCGATGAAGCCGACCGCTTCGCCCTCCGCGTACCACCCCAGCAGGCGTCCGACCCAACCGGCAAAAAGCGCGCCGACGATGCCGAGCACGATCGTCATGATGATGCCGATGCCCTGCTTGCCGGGCTTGATCAGGCGCGCGAGCACGCCGACCACGAAGCCGACCAGGATGATCCAGAGCCAGCTGCTGCCGCCGAATACACCTTCCATGACGCGCCCCTCTTGCGTGGATGACCGCGGGAGCTTAACAGGGGCGGTGGCGGGTGTGTCCCGCGCCGCGATCGCGGAGCGGGATCGCGGCCATGGCCGCTCCCACAGGAGCCGGCTGCGGCCTTGGCAGCAGCCTCGGCAGAAGCCTCAGCAGCAGCCGTGGTCGCCGTGCCGCGTACCGCTGTCGGCGGCAACAGCAGCGCCCGTGGTTTCGCCGCGCGCGCTTGCGGCCTGGTGGGCGGCAATCACCTGCGCCACGCTGGCGGTCACCCGCTTGCCCATGTCGATGTGCAGGAATTCGTTGGGACCGTGGGCATTGGAGTGCGGGCCAAGCACGCCGGTGATCATGAACTGCGCGCCCGGGAACTTCTCGCCGAGCATGCCCATGAACGGGATCGAGCCGCCTTCGCCCATGTACATGGCCGGGCGCTTGTAGAAGGCCTGGCTGGCGGCATCGACCGCGTTGCCCAGCCACGGCGCCATCGCCGGTGCGTTCCAGCCGCTCGAAGCCTTCTCGAGCTCGAGGCTGAGCTTGGCACCGTTCGGCGGGTCGCTCAGGAGCGCCTCCTGCAGCAGCTCGCCGGCGCGCTTGCCGTCGAGCGTCGGCGGCAGCCGCAGCGAGAGCTTCACCGCGGTTTCCGGGCGCAGCACGTTGCCGGCCGATTCCAGCGAGGGCATGCCGCCGATGCCGGTGATCGACAGCGCCGGGCGCCAGGTGCGGTTGAGCACCAGCTCGGTGAGGTCGTCGCTCATCGGCGTCATGCCGGGCAGGAACGGGAATTTGTCGAACACGGCGGTGTCGAGCACGTCGGCGCATTTGCGCGCCTGCGCGAGTCGTTCGGCCGGGACCTCCACGTGCAGGCCATCCAGCAGGATGCGGCCGGTGGCCTCGTCCTCGATCCGCGACAGCAGCTGGCGCAGCAGGCGGAAGCTCGACGGTACCACGCCCGAGGCGTCGCCGGAGTGCACGCCTTCCTCCAGCACCTTGACGCTGAAATTGCCGCCGGCCAGGCCGCGCAGCGAGGTGGTGCACCAGAGCTGGTCGTAGTTGCCGCAGCCCGAGTCCAGGCAGACCACCAGCGAAGGCTGGCCGATGCGGTCGGCCAGGTGGTCGACATAGGCGGGCAGGTCGTAGCTGCCGGATTCCTCGCAGGCTTCGATCAGCACCACGCAGCGCGCGTGCGGGACCTTCTGTTCCTGCAGCGCCATGAGCGCGGTCAGCGAGCCATAGATCGCGTAGCCGTCGTCGGCGCCGCCGCGGCCGTAGAGCTTGCCGTCGCGCAGCACCGGCTTCCAGGGGCCGAGGTCGTCGTCCCAGCCGGTCATCTCCGGCTGTTTGTCGAGGTGGCCGTAGAGCAGCACGCAGTCGTCGGCGTTGCCGCCGTTGGTCGCGGGGATGTCGATGAAGATCAGCGGCGTGCGGCCTTCAAGGCGCACCACCTCCAGCTGCATTCCGGGGATCGGCTGCGCGCGCGCCCAGGCTTCCATCAGCCTGACCGCGTCTTCCATGTAGCCGTGCTTCACCCAGTCGGCGTCGAACATCGGTGACTTGTTGGGGATGCGGATGTATTCCACCAGCTGCGGCACGATTTCGTCGTCCCATTTGGCGGATACGAACTTCTCGGCGCTGTCGGGGTTGATCAGGCTGGTGTCCATCGCGGAGGCCTTTTTTGCGGGGAAAGCCCGATTCTACGCCCCATGTGTCAGGGTTTCCGGACGCTGCGACGCGTTGCGGGCCGGCGCTTGCGCGGGCGTCGTGGCGATGGCCCTGGCCCGCGGCAGGCGTCGAGACTGGCCACGCCGGCGCCAGGATGGCCCGGTGGAAAGGAAACCCAACCACGCAAGGAGAGCGCCATGATTCCCCTGAAGTCCGTACTCGCACCGGTGCTGTTGTCATTGCTCATGGCCGGCAGCGCCTTCGCCAGTGACAAGGTCAACATCAACACCGCCGACGCCGCGACCATCGAAAGCGTGATGGTCAATATCGGCATGTCCAAGGCCGAGGCCATCGTGGCCTACCGCAAGGCCAACGGCGCGTTCAAGAGCGCCGACGAACTGGTCAACGTCAAGGGCGTGGGCTTGAAGACGGTCGAGCGGAACCGCGACCGCATCGTCGTCGGTGGCGGCGCGGCCAAGCCCGCCGCGGCAAAGAAGCCGGCGGCCGCCAAGCCCGTCGCCGCCTCCACGCCCTGACGCGACTCCGTGCTACGGGTGCAGGGACGCACCTGGTGCGGCAACGGCGTGGCGGGACGCAGGGACGCGTCCCGCGCGCCTTCGAGAGGGCATGCATGCGGCGCTACACTGCCGTCATGTCCAGCGACGCGGCCTTCGCACGCCATCTTCCCGCCAATGAATACCGGCGCCTGCGCTGGCGCAACGGCCTGGGCTGGACGCGCGAGATCCACGCGGCCTCCCGTGGTGCCGGCGAAGGCTGGGACTGGCGGCTGTCGATCGCGGAGATCGAAGCCGACGGGCCGTACTCCGTCTTTCCCGGCGTGCAGCGCGAGCAGGTGCTGCTGGCCGGTGAAGGCCTTGCCCTGGACTTCGGCGACGGGCCGGAGCGCGTGCTGGCACCGCCGCACGGACGCCAGCGCTTCAGCGGCGAGGCCGCGGTGCAGGCCCGGCTGCGGGCGGGGCGGGTCGAGGTGTTCAACCTGATGTGGCAGGACGGGCGCGTGGCGCCGCAGCTGTGGCATCGGCCGCTGGTGGGTTCCATGCTGCTGTTCGTCGATCCGGGCGCCGCGTGGGTCGTGCATGTGTTGGCGGGCCAGGCCACGGTCGGGGGCGACCATGCGCTGCCACTGCTTGAAATGGGCGACAGCGCCATGCTGGAAGCCGATGCCGCGCGCAGGCGCTGCCTGATCGAAGGCGCCGGCGAGCTGCTGCTCATACGCATCGAGCCATCGCCGCCAGGCCCCATGCAAGAGCAGCTACAGCTGCATAGCCGCGACCCGGACGCCCGCCTCACGCGGTAATCCTGCAGCAGTCATTTCCACCAGCGGGGCACAGGCACGACGCAGGCTCAATAGACATCCCGCCGATACCGGCCGTCCACGCGCATCCGCTCCACCGCCGCATCGCCCAGGATCTCCCGCAGCGCGGCGTCCACGCCCGGCGCCATGCCCTGCAGGCTTCCGCAGACGAGGATCGTGGCGCCGTCGTCGACCCAACGGCGCAGGCGCATGGATTCGGCGCGCAGGGCGTCCTGCACGTAGCCGCGGTGGATCGCCGCGCCGCCGCCGCCGACGGCCGATTCTGCAAGTCCGGCACCCTCGGCATCGCGCGAGAACGCGAGGTCCAGGCGCGCAAGCGCGCCGTGGTCCAGCCACTGCAGGATGTCCTCGCGCAGGTGGAAGTCGCGGCCGGCGCTGCGTTCGCCGAACAGCAGCCAGCTCCGGTGGCCACCGGCGGCAATGCGTTCGGCCAGGTGCGCGCGCAGGCCGGCGATGCCGGTACCGTTGCCGACCAGCACCAGCGGCGTGCCGGCGCCGGGGCCGTGGAAGCCGGGATTGGCGCGGATCCGCAGGTCGATCATGCCGCCAGGCTGCGCGTGGTCGCAGAGCCAGCCGCTGCCGATGCCCGGGCTGCCGTCCGGACGCAGCATGCGCCGCAGCAGCAGCCGCAGCCCGCCTTCCCCGGGAACCGATGCGATGGAGTATTCGCGGTGCGGCAACGGCTGCAGGCGTGAGGCGACGCCCTGGGCGTCCAGTCCCAGGAGCTCGCCCGCATCCGGAAGGTGGGAGCGCGCCAGCAGGTCGCGCAGGGACGCGTGTCCGTCGCCCACGCGCACCTGCGTCGCCGGATCCAGGCCGGTGGCGACCAGCAGCGCGACCACGGCCCGGGGCGCCTGGCGCGGACCGGTTTCGGCGATGTCGCCTGCGCGCCACTGCGGGTCGCTGCCGCTGGGCGGCGACAGGACCACTTCGTGCACGGCGCCGCCGGGGCTGCCGCGATTGAGTTCGCGCCGTGCGGCCAGGGTCCACGGGGCATAGCTTGCGGGCGACCAGTCGGGCAGCTCCGGGGCGCCGGCGGCGACGCCGAGGTGGTGTTGCCAGTGGCGCAGGGCAGCGGGGTCGCCGTTGTCGACCTCGACGATGTCGAACAGCGGCCTGGCCCCCGCGTCGCGCAGCCACTGGTCCAGGGCGTGGCCGAAGGCGCAGTAGTTCTGGTAGCTGCGGTCGCCCAGGGCCAGCACCGCGTAGCGGAGGCCGGGCAGGGCGATGCCGGCATGCATCGTGTCGCGGATGAAGGCCGCGGCCGGGTCGGGTGCGTCGCCTTCGCCGGTGGTGCTGGCGATGAACAGCACCTGCCTCGCGGCAGAGAGCGACGCGGCATCGAGCGTCGCGATCTCGCGCAGGCGGGGGCGCAGTCCGGCGCTTTGCAGCGCGTCCACCGTGCGCCGGGCGAAGTCCAGCGCCTGGCCGGTCTGGCTGGCATGGACCACGAGCCAGTCGTCGGCCTCGGCTGCGTCGGTGATTGCGGCTGCGGACGAGGCCCGCGCGCGCGCGTCGCGACGCGCGTGCCGGAGCTTCGCGGCGCTGGCCGCCAGATAGGCGGCCGCAAGCAGCGTCGCCAGCCATCCCTGCGTGGTGCCGGGCGGACCGGGCCACCAGGCGTCGTCATGCAGCGGTACCAAGGCCAGCGCGGCGGCGCACAGCGCGAGCAGGATGCCGGCCTGTGCCGCGCGTGCGCGCCGGGTGACGGACGCGCCGCTCACTGCGCGAGTCGCTGCATGTACGCGTCGGTGCTGCGTTCGCGCACGCCCTCGGCGTCGCGCAGTACGAAGCGTGCGGCCATGCCGCGGGCCTGTGCCAGCTCGAAGCCGCGCTCCGGCCCCATCACCGTGAGTGCCGTCGCCCAGGCGTCGGCTGCGAGCGCGGTCCCGGCAACCACGGTCACGGCGGCCGGGGCATGCGCGACCGGTGCGCCGGTGCGCGGATCGATCGTATGCGAGTACAGGCGGCCGTCCTGTTCGAAGCGATGCCAGTGATCACCCGAGGTGGCGACCGCGGCGTCGTCGAGCTGGATCACGCAGCTTGCGGCAGCACGGTCCCGGGCCGTGTCCGGGCGCGCGCCGCCGCCGGATCCGTTCGCGACGCCCAGTCCGAGGCCGTCATCGTCGCCATCGTCGTCAGGCCAGGCTTCGGCCAGGACCTTCCAGGCGCTGCCGTCCGGCTTGCGGCCGTAGCCGCGCAGCTCACCACCGACCTCGACCAGCGCGGCGGGCGCGTCCTGCGCCTGCAGCCAGTCCACCACCGCGTCCACGCCGTGGCCCTTGGCGATGCCGGACAGGTCCAGGCCGGCGCCACCGGGCTGCAGCGCCCGCTGTCCCGCCGCGTCGAGGAGCACCCGCTGCCAGCCGGTTCGCGCGCGCGCCGAGGCCAGCGTCTCCGCGTCCGGCACGCGTCCGCCACCCCCGAAGGGGCCGAAGCCCCAGGCCTCGACCAGCGGCCCGACGGTCGGGTCGACGGCGCCGCCGCTGTCCGCGGCAAGTGCGAGCGCGTCGCGCAGCACGTTGAAGAACGGCTGCGGCAGCGCCTGCCAGCTGCCCGCGGGCGCGCGGTTGTAGCGGCTGATGTCGGAGTCGCGCTCCCATGTGCTCATCTGCGCGACGACGCGATCCAGGCAGGCCTGGATGCCGTCGTGCAGGGCGTGCAGGTCGGCGCCGGGCGGCGCCGCGACCGACACCCGCCAGAGCGTGCCCATGGTGGCGCCACCCAGCGAGTGCACCGCAAGGGTGGGACGCGCGTCGACGGCGACGTGCGGGGCCATTACTGCGGCAGGACTTCCAGGGTGGCGACGTAGCCGAGGCGGCGGCCGGTAGCCTGCGGCAGGCTGGCCTTGTCGTCCTGCAGGCCGGTTTCCAGCCAGTAGATGCCGGCGTCCGGCCAGGTCACGCGGAGCAGGCCCTCGGCGTCGGTGGTCGTGGCGATGTCGTCCTGGGCGTTGCGGTAGCGGGTGCCGCCGCGGACGATCTCGAACTCGAGGCCGGCGGCCGGCTTGCCGTCGACCAGGATGCGGAAGGTCGCTTCCTCGCCCGCGAACAGGTCGTTGGGGTGGGTCACAGGCTCCAGCTCGATGCCGGTGCCGGTGGCGGCGAGCGCGGTCGTGTTGGGCGCGCCGTTGGTGACGAAGGTTTCGACGCGGCGGACGGTCTCGGTGACTTCCAGGTTCTGCGCGTCCTTCGGCACCTTGGTGGTCAGGTCCTCGGCGGTGGCGCTGCGCAGGAAGCCGCCGCGGGCGTCGGGACCGGCGGGCCTGCCTTCGGCCTCGGCCTTCGCCTTCGCGGCCAGGCTTTCGGCCGTGTCCCAGCGCGCCGACATGCCGCTGCCGGCGTTGGCGATGCGGTAGGTGCCCTGCTGCGCGAGTTCCACATCGAAGGTGCTGCGGTACTTGCCGGTGGCGCCGTTCGCCAGCTCCACGCTGCTGCCGTCCGGCGCGGTGACGGTGATGCCGTCCAGGCGCATCGGCACGTGGTCGGGGAAGAACAGCTGGTTCGACACCGCGGCGTCGAAGGTCACCCACACGTCACCACCGTTGACCACGGCCTGCGAAGGGATGATCCACTGCTTGTGCGCGGAGGCGGTCATGGGGAGCACGGCGGCCAGGGCAAGCGCGAGTGCGAGGGTCTTCTTCATCTTCGGTCTCCAGAAGGGAATGCGTGTCTTGGGGCCGGCGTGCCGTGTGGCCGGCGTGCCGGGGGGCCGGCGTGTGGTGGGCCGTCGTGTCGTGCGGCCTGCGTGCCGAGGCTCGTTCGAGTGGGATTCAAGGCTTGATGGCGAGGCTCACCGCGCCGAGTTCGGTCTTGCCCTGCGCCTTGCCCGACTGCGCGGCCTTCGCCGGCCAGTCGAAGGGGATCTTCAGCAGTTCGCGGCCGCCCACTTCACGCACGGCTTCGACGACCATGCTGTAGCGCCCCGGCGCGAGGCCGGACAGCCGCGGATCGCGGGCGTCGAACTTCAATGCATGGCGGCCAGCGGGACGGGTCGGGCCGGTGACGCCGTCCACCGGCATCTGCTGCGTGCGCCCGGACTTGCGCCACCACTGGCGCAGGTCGGGCAGCCACTTGGTGCCATGGCCTTCGGCGGTGTCCTTCATCAGGTACCAGACCGACAGGTCGGCGGCGGCCTTGCCGTCGGCGCCTTCGACATACACCGCCACGTAGGGACGGTGGTACTCGGCCACGGTCATCGACGGGATCTCGACCTCGACGGTCAGCTCCGCGGCGTATACCGGCGTGGCCAGCAGGCCGCCAAGGACAATGGTCAGGGGAATGCGCATGCGTGGCCTCTCGTGGATCAATGGATGAACAGCAGGGCGAGCAGCACCGGCACCACCAGGCCCAGCCCCACCCAGGGCCAGGTGGAGGGGCGCTGGCGCGCGTGCATCTGCAGCAGGAACAGCCCGGTCAGCGTGAACACGATGCAGGCGATGGCGAAGATGTCGATGAACCAGCCCCAGGCCGGCCCGGAGTTGCGGCCCTTGTGCAGGTCGTTGAGGTAGGAGATCCAGCCGCGGTCGGTGCGTTCGTACTCGACGGTGCCGCCGGCCTTGTCGATGGCAAGCCATGCATCGCGGCCGGGGCCGGGCATCGACAGGTAGACCTCGTCCTCGGACCACTCGGCCTCGCGACCGCCGGTCGGTGCGCCGAGTTCGTCGCGAAGCCAGCGCTTGAGCTCGCGCGGCAGCGGCGCGGTGCCTTCGACGTGGGCTTCGAGCTGTGGCAGCAGTTCCGCCGGCAGTTCGACCTGCCGGTTCCCGACCTCGGGATTGCCCTCGATCTTCGCGGCATGGTTGAGCGTGATGCCGGTGACCGCGAACAGCAGCATGCCGACCAGGCACACCGCCGAGCTGATCCAGTGCCACTGGTGCAGCGTGCGCAGCCAGAAGCCGCGGCGCTGGGCCGCGGCGTTGCCGGAAGGTGCGGAGGGTCGGGTCACGTCGGAGCCGGCGTCGGGTCAGAACTGCACGTTCAGGCTGAGCCACAGGTTCCGCGACTTGTCCTTGTTGTTGTAGTCGTCGTAATAGGTCGGCTCGTAGGCGCCGGTCGGATCCTGCGTCCAGACAGTGCGGAAGCTGGTGAAGTCCTCGTCGAGCAGGTTGTTGATGCGCGCGTTGAGGCGGACGTTCTCGCTGAAACGGTACTGCGCGCCGAGATGGAGGACGGTGTAGTCCTCGTAGTCGTAGCGGACGCCGTCGATCACGTCGCGGTAGCGCTTGGAGCGGGTTTCCGACGACAACTGCATGCTGAAGTCATCCGTGGCCTGCCAGTTGAGGCTGGCGTTGACCATGTGCTTGGCGGTGTTGGTCAGCGGCAGGCCCTTGTCGTCGCCGCTCAGCTGCTCGCTGTCGGTGAAGGTGTAGTTGGCGCGCAGCGACCAGGCCTCGCTGATGCCCCAGCGGCCGGCGACTTCCGCACCCTGGATCCGCACCTCGTCGATGTTGATGTTCTGCGCGTAGGTCGTATAGCCCAGCAGGCCGAAGTCGCCAAGGTTGGCGCAGGGACGCACGCCGCCGGTCTCCTCGCAGCTCTGGCTGGTCTCGCCGCGGGCGATCTTGTCGTCGAAATCGTTGCGGAAGATGGTGACGTTGAAGTTGTGCCCGCCCTCGGGCGCGGTCCAGTACAGCGCGACCTCGGTGTTGACGCTGGTCTCCGGCTCGAGGTCCGGATTGCCGACGAATGGCGACGTGCCCTGGCCGCCGAAGCCGATGATGCCGTCGTAGAGGTCGGTGGTCTTGGGCGTCTTGTAGCCGGTGCTGACGCCGCCCTTCAGGGTCCAGGCCGGGGCCAGGTCCCAGACCGCGTACGCACGCGGGCTGAGGCGGCTGCCGAACATGTTGTGGTCGTCGTGGCGCAGGCCCAGGGTGACGGTCAGCGCGTCGATGGGGTTCCAGTTGTCCTCGGCGAACACCGACCACATCTTGTGCTCCTGCACGGTGCCGCCGCCGTCGCCGCCGCCTTCCATGCCGAACACGCCGTCTTCGAGCTCACCGTCGACGACCTGGCCGCCGACGATCACGTGGTGGTTCGCGCCCAGCGCGAAGTCGAGCTTGCCGTCGAGCGTGTACTGGCGGCTTTCCATGGTGCGCTTGGGGCGCGGCAGGAAGGCTTCGACCGCCAGCTGCTGGCGTTCTTCACGGCCCAGGCCGGCATACGGACCGGTGTCGCAGGTGGCGGCGTTGTCGCAGTAGATGTCTTCGTGCAGCAGGCGCTCGGCCACGGTGAAGGGCAGGGTGCGGCCGTGGTTGGCGGTGTCGATATGCGACAGCGACAGGAAGCTGTTGCCGAACTCCCACTGCCCCTGGTGGGTCACGGACCACTGGTCGCGGGTGAACTCCTGGTCGGCGGCATAGCCGACGCGCGGCGGCGCGCGCCAGATGCCGCCCAGCCCGTCCACCGTGCCCAGCGGGTAGGTCTCGGTGCCGAGGTTGTTGATGTACGGCGTGTTGTCGTACACCTGCTCGGATTTGTCGTATTCGAACACCACGCTCTGGAACTCGCCGGGCGTCCAGCTCAGGGTCACGCCGGCGCTCTTGTTGGTGTTGTCGACGGTCTTGCCGCCGCCGCCGAAGCCCAGCGAACGCTCGAACTCCGTGCCGTCGGGAGCGGTGATGACTTCGTACTCGGGCGTCGACGAATTGCGGTCGTACCAGGAGCCGCGCACGGCAAGGCCCAGCGTGTCCTGGACCAGCGGCCCCATGACCGCGAAGTCGAAGGTGCTGTCGCTGCCGAAGTCGTCGTTTTCCTGCAGGTTGTGCGACACCGTGGCCGAACCCATCCAGCGGTCGCCGACCTTGCGGGTGATGATGTTGATCACGCCACCCAGGGCGTCGGCGCCGTACAGCGTGGACGCCGGCCCGCGGATCACTTCGATGCGCTCGATCATGTCCAGCGGCGGCACGTGGTTGAACTGGTTGCCGCCGAAGTTGTTGGGATAGATGTCGCCGTGGTTGTTCTGGCGCTTGCCGTCGATGAGGATCAGCGTGTAGTCCGGCCCCATGCCGCGCATGCTGACGGTCTTCTGCCCGGTCTTGTCCGAGGTCTCGCCGACGTCGACGCCCTCGAGGTCGCGCACGGCGTCGGTCAGGGTCACGTAGGGCCGCGTGGCCAGGTCCTCGCGGGTGATCACGCTGATGCTGGCCGGGGCGTCTGTGATCTTCTGCTCGAAGCCGGCGGCGGTCACCACCAGGGTGTCGAAGGTGGTCGCGTCGCTGCCATCGGACGTCGCATCCTGCGCGAGCGCAGTGGACAGCGGCAGCAGGACGGTGATTGCGGCAAACAGCGCGGTGCGCACGGGTGCGTGGCGCACGCGCAGGCGGGCGGCGGGTGTGGACATGGACGGACTGGCTCCGGAAATCAGTGGGGGTCCACGTCTGGCGGCGGCTTGACGGGGAAGCGTGCGCGGCAACCCGAGGGCCGTCCGCACGCATTCAGCGGATCGCCATGGTAATGAGAACCATTAGCAACCGCAACGGGGAATCATTCACCCCAATTCCCGCACCCCGAACTGTAGGAGCAGCTATAGCTGCGACCCGCCCCCTCCACAGAACCGGATCCCCACGGGTCCCGACGCGCTGCTATCAGGACTCAGTCCCGATCATCCCTCGTCCACACCCCCCCATCCGCCTCACGCTTCACCGGAAACTTCGCCACCGGCTCATACGCCGGCGCACACAGCGCGCTGCCGTCGCGGACGTCGAACCTGGCCCCGTGCAGCACGCACTCGATCGTGCCCTCGTCGGCGTCGAGCGCACCGGCGGAGAGTTCGAAGTCCTCGTGGCTGCAGATGTCCTCCAGCGCGTAGAGTTCGCCGTCGAGGTTCACCACCAGGATCGGCGCCCCGCTGACCTCGTCGAACACGGTCTTCATTTCGCCCGGCAGCAGCTCGGCTCCGGGGCAGACGAAGGTCCAGGCTTCGCTCACAGCATTTTCTCCAGCACCTC
Source organism: Luteimonas changyuni (assembly GCF_039548395.1). Classification (NCBI taxonomy): domain Bacteria; kingdom Pseudomonadati; phylum Pseudomonadota; class Gammaproteobacteria; order Lysobacterales; family Lysobacteraceae; genus Luteimonas; species Luteimonas changyuni. The sequence goes on along the minus strand of NZ_JBCLUZ010000003.1, from coordinate 131,556 downwards.
GAAACGGAGGTCGTTGCGTCGGGGGACGCCGAAGCGGGCGTCGTCGTAGGGAAAGGCTTTGTGTTCGCCGGTGCGCTGGTAGCCCAGGCGCTGGTACCAGGCGATCAGCTCCGCGCGCAGGTCGATCACCGTCATTCGCATGCACGGCAGGCCCCACTCCCCGCGCGCGATGCGCTCGCATTCGGCGACCACCGCGCGCCCGATGCCGCCGCCCTGCAGGGTCGGCTCCACCGCGAACATGCCGAAATAGCCGGCGCCGCCGGTATCGGCGACGTGCGCGCAGGCTAGCGGCGCGCCGTCGCGCAGGGCCAGCAGCACGCGGCTGCGCGGCTGGCGGATGTCGGCGCGGACCACGTCGGGGTCGATGCGCTCGCCGTCGAGGAAATCGGCCTCGGTGGTCCAGCCGGCGCGGCTGGCCTCGCCGCGGTAGGCGCGGGTGACCAGGCGCACGATGGCGTTGATGTCGGCTTCGGTAGCCGCGCGGAAGTGGAGTTCATCCATGGCGTGATTCTGCCGGCTCGCGCCCGCGTCACGCCAGCAGCTTGCGGACCTTGCGCAGCGCGGCGATAAAGGCGTCGATCTCGTCATGGGTGTTGTAGAAGGCCAGCGAGGCGCGGCAGGTGGCGGTGACGCCCAGCCACTCCAGCAGCGGGTGCGCGCAGTGCTGGCCGGAGCGCACGGCCATGCCCTCGAGGTCGAGCAGGGTGGCGAGGTCGTGCGAGTGCACGCCGTCGATCGCGAACGAGACCACCGCCGCCTTGCCCGGTGCGGTGCCGAAGACGCGCAGGCCGTCGACCTTGGCGAACTCCTCGTCCAGGTGCGCCAGCAATTCCTGCTCGCGGGCTTCGACACGCTCCATGCCCAGCGCCGAAAGGTAGTCGACCGCGGCGCCCATGCCGACGAAGCCGGCAATGTTCGGCGTACCGGCCTCGAACTTGCGTGGCGGGTCGTTGAACACGGTGCCGCCGTCCAGCCGCACTTCCTTGATCATCTCGCCGCCGCCGATGAAGGGCGGCATGGCCTCGAGGTGCTCGCGCCGCGCCCACAGCGCGCCGGTGCCGGTGGGCGCGCACATCTTGTGGCCGGTCAGCGCGTAGAAATCGCAGCCGATCGCGGCGACGTCGACCGGGCGGTGGGGCAGCGCCTGCGAACCGTCGACCACGGTGACGATGCCGCGCCTGCGCGCTTCGCGGCAGATGTCGGCCACAGGATTGACGGTGCCCAGCACGTTGCTGACGTGGGCGACGGCGAGCAGCTTGACGGCGCCGGTCATTTTCGCGCGCAACATGTCCATGTCGAGGCTGCCGTCGGGCAGCAGGTCGACGACGTCGATGCGCGCGCCGGTGCGCTGGGCGACCAGCTGCCAGGGCACGATGTTGGCGTGGTGCTCCATGCGCGTGAGCAGGATCACGTCGCCGGGGCCGAGACGCGGCAGCGCCCAGGAGTAGGCGACCAGGTTGATCGCGAAGGTGGTGCCGCTGGTCAGGACCAGGTCGTCGGGCCGTACGTTGATGAAGCGCGCAAGCTTCGCGCGCGACTGCTCGTAGGCCTCGGTCGCCTCGCTGCCGAGCTGGTGCACGGCGCGGCTGACGTTGGCGTTGTGGCGGCGATAGAACCCGTCGACGGCATCGATCACCGCGGCCGGCTTCTGCCCGGTGTTGGCCGAATCGAAATACACCAGCGGCTTGCCGTGGACCTCCCGCTGCAGCAGCGGGAAGTCCCCCCGCACCGCCGCCCAGTCAATCGTGGCCGGATCCCCACCTCCCGCCGGCGGGTGAAGCTCGCCAGGATCCATCACACCAGTACCTGCGCTTCGACCGCCCGGTCCAGCCTTGCCTCCAGCAATTCGCGGTGCGCGGGGGTCTCCACCACCGACAGCAGCGGTTCGCGCACGAACGCGGCGGTCAGCAGCGCGCGCGCCTCCTCTTCAGGCAGTCCGCGCGAGCGCAGGTAGAACATCGCCGCATCATCGAGCTGGCCGACGGTGGCGCCGTGCGCGGCGGTGACTTCGTCGGCGTGGATCACCAGCACCGGCTGGGTGTCGATCTCGGCGGTGTCGGACAGCAGCAGGTTCTTGTTGGACAGGCGGGCATCGGTACCGTCGGCGCCTTCGCGGATCTCGATGCCGCCGTGGAACACGGCGCGGCCGCGGCCCGCGGCCATGCCCCGCCAGACCAGTTCGCAGCGGGTGTCGCGGGCGATGTGTTCGATCCCCAGGCGGGTGTCGAGGTGGCGGCGGCCGGCAGCCAGCAGCACGCCGTTGGCGACCAGTTCGGCCTTGTCGCCTTCCAGGCGCACGTTGAGCTCGTGGCGCGACAGCGCGCCGCCGAGCTCGAGGTCCAGGCGCCGGTAGCTGGCCTCGCGCGCGAGCACGGCGTCGGTGCGGGTGAACAGCGTGGCGCGGCCGGATTCGTCCTGGATGCGCGCATGGCGCAGCACGGCGCCGGCGGCCAGGTGCACGTGGGCGATGGCGTTGCCGAGGTGGGCGTGGTCGCCGCCGGCCAGGTGGTGTTCGATCACCGTCGCCGAGGCGCCGCGGCGCAGTTCGACCAGGTGGCGTGCGTGCCAGGCGAGGTCGCCTTCCGCCGGCAGTCCCAGGAACACCAGGTGCACCGGCACGTCCACCGCCACGCCTTCGGCCACGCGCAGCACCGCGCCGTCGTCGGCGAGCGCGGCGTTGAGCCGCGCGAAGATCTCGTCCGCACGCTCGTAGCTGCGCGCCAGCACGTTGCTCTCGCGCGGGTCGGGATCGGCCATCGCTTCGGCCATCGACAGCAGGCGCGCGCCTTCGGGCAGCCCGGAGATGTCCGACAGTGCGGCATTGAAGCGGCCGTTGGCGAAGACCAGGCGTGGTGCCGGGATGTCGGCGATGAGCGCCGGATCCACGTCCGCATGCGGCAGCGGCGTGGGCGAGAAGCCGCGGCGCTCCAGCGTGCGCAGGGAGGTGTACTTCCAGGCTTCGCTGCGCGCGTGCGGCAGGCCGTCGCGCAGCGCGGCATCAAGCGCGACGCGGCGGGCGCCGCTGCCGCTGAAGCCGGCCGAAAGGGAATCGAGCAGTGCGGCCATTACGCCACCGCCTCCGGCACCTTGCGCTCGCGCAGCCACTCGTAGCCCTGGGCTTCGAGCTGCAGGGCAAGCTCGGGCCCGCCGGATTCGACGATGCGGCCGTCGGCCAGCACGTGCACGTAATCGGGCCTGATGTACTCGAGCAGGCGCTGGTAGTGCGTGATCACGAGGAAGGCGCGGTCGGGCGAGCGCAGCGCGTTGACGCCGTCGGCGACCTGGCGCAGGGCGTCGATGTCGAGGCCGGAGTCGGTCTCGTCGAGGATCGCCAGCTTCGGCTCAAGCACCGCCATCTGGAAGATCTCGTTGCGCTTCTTCTCGCCGCCGCTGAAGCCCTCGTTGACGCCGCGGTGCAGCAGCTTGTCGTCCAGGTGCAGCACGCCGAGCTTCTCGCGCACGAGCTTCAGGAACTGCATCGAATCCAGCTCCTCCCCGCCGCGCGCCTTGCGCTGGGCGTTGAGCGCGCTGCGCAGGAAGTAGGTGTTGTTCACGCCCGGGATCTCGACCGGGTACTGGAAGGCGAGGAAGACGCCGGCGGCCGCGCGCTCCTCGGGGTCCAGCGCCAGCAGGTCGGCACCCTCGAATTCGACCGTGCCCGCGGTGACGTCATAGCCGTCGCGGCCGGCGATGATGTTGCCCAACGTCGACTTGCCGGCGCCGTTGGGACCCATGATGGCGTGCACTTCGCCGGGCTTCACGTCCAGCGCAAGGCCCTTGAGGATTTCGCGGTCGCCGCCGACGGTGGCGTGGAGGTTGGTGATCTTCAGCATGTCGTTCTCTGGAATGGTGTGGAGCAACCACGAATCATCGTGGGAGCCGCGATGGGAGTTTGTGGGAGCGGCCATGGCCGCGATCCCGATGCAGCACGACCGGGCACCGGCAACGCGGTGGATCAGCCGACCGAGCCCTCGAGGCTCACTTCAAGCAGCTTCTTCGCCTCCACCGCGAACTCCATCGGCAGCTCGCGAAAGACCTGCTTGCAGAAGCCATCCACGATCAGGCTGACCGCGTCCTCCTCGCCCAGCCCGCGGCTGCGGCAATAGAACATCTGGTCGTCGCTGATCTTCGACGTGGTGGCTTCGTGCTCGACGGTGGCACTGGGGTTCTTCACCTCGATGTAGGGGAAGGTATGCGCGCCGCAGGTCTTGCCGATCAGCAGGCTGTCGCACTGCGTGTAGTTGCGCGCGCCCTCCGCCTTCGAGCCGATCTTCACCAGCCCGCGGTAGGTGTTCTGGCCGTGGCCGGCGCTGATGCCCTTGCTGATGATCTTCGACTTGGTGCGCTTGCCGAGGTGGATCATCTTGGTGCCGGTGTCGGCCTGCTGGCGGTGGTGGGTCAGCGCCACCGAGTGGAATTCGCCCGAGGAATCGTCGCCCAGCAGCACGCAGCTCGGGTACTTCCAGGTGATCGCCGAGCCGGTCTCGACCTGGGTCCAGATGACCTTGCTGCGCGCACCGCGGCACTCGGCGCGCTTGGTGACGAAGTTGTAGATGCCGCCAACGCCGTTCTCGTCGCCGGGGTACCAGTTCTGCACGGTCGAGTACTTGATCTCGGCGTCATCGAGCGCGACCAGTTCCACCACGGCCGCATGCAGCTGGTTCTCGTCGCGCATCGGCGCGGTGCAGCCTTCCAGGTAGCTCACGTGCGAGCTTTCCTCGGCGATGATCAGGGTGCGCTCGAACTGGCCGGTATGCCCGGCGTTGATGCGGAAGTAGGTGCTGAGCTCCATCGGGCAGCGCACGCCCTTGGGGATGAACACGAACGAGCCGTCCGAGAACACCGCCGAGTTCAGCGCCGCGAAGTAGTTGTCGCCCGTCGGCACCACGGTGCCGAGGTACTTGCGCACCAGCTCCGGGTGTTCCTTGATCGCCTCGGACATCGAGCAGAAGATCACGCCCTTCTCGGCCAGCTCCTTGCGGAAGGTGGTGCCGACCGAGACGGAGTCGAACACGGCGTCCACGGCCACGCCGGCGAGCTTGGCGCGCTCGTGCAGCGGCACGCCCAGCTTGTCGTAGGTGTCGAGGAGCTCCTGCGGGACCTCGTCCAGCGACGCGTACTTCGGCCCCTTGGGCGCGGAGTAGTAGCTGATCGCCTGGAAGTCGATCGGCGCGATCGAAAGCTTGGCCCAGTGCGGCACCGGCATGGTCAGCCAGTGGCGGTAGGCCTCGAGGCGCCATTCGGTCATCCACCCGGGCTCTTCCTTGATCGCGGACAGGGCGCGGATGGTGTCTTCGTCCAGGCCCGGCGGCAGCGAGTCGGACTCGATGTCGGTGATGAAGCCGGCCTCGTACTTGCGGCCGAGCTGCTCGTGGATTTCCCGGTTCGCAACGGGTTCGATGGATGCTTCGATCTGGGTGGCCATGGGGGCTGCCTGGGTCTTCATACGGTGGCGAGGCGGGCGGGGATGCGTCTGGACGCACCCGGGCCGGCCCCGGATCGGGGGTGTGGCGCTTCAAGCATCTGCGCCAGGCTGACGCCGCGCAGGGCGTCGGCGACGATGTCGTTGATGCGCCGCCAGTTGGCGCGCGCGCCGCAGTGTTCGGCGATGCCGCAGCTGGCGTCCTCGAGGCTGCACTCGGTCATCGCCAGCGGCCCTTCCATGGCTTCGACGATGGCGATCAGGCTGATCTCCGACGCCGGGCGCGACAGGCGGTAGCCGCCGTGCGCGCCGCGGAAGGCCTCGAGCAGCCCGGCCTGCGCCAGCGGCTTGAGCAGCTTGCTGACCGTGGGCGCTTCCAGTCCCGCGCGTTCCGCCAGCTCGGCCGCGCTCAGGACGCGGTCCGGCTCCGCGGCAAGCACGGTCAGCACCACGGTGGCGTAGTCGGTGAGGCGGGTGACGCGCAGCATCGGAGGCGGTGGCCCTTAAAGAGGACCGAAATTGTACCATTTGCGCCGGTCGCGTCCAACCGGCTTTTGCCGGGACGCGAGGCACGCGTGATCGCAGCTGTAGCGGCTCTACAGGGGGTGGCTGCGCGTGTGCGATGGAAGAACGACCGCGCTTCCACCACAATGACCGTTTCCCAGCGAGACGATGCCGCAGATGGCCAAGAGCAAGGACACGTCCGGCAAGAAGGACAAGAAGATCGAGGCCCGCCAATCGGAGATCCACGGCAACGGCGTGTTCGCCACCGCGGTGATCGAGAAGGAAGAGCGCATCGTCCGCTACAAGGGCAGGCTCCGCAGCCATGACGAGGTCGATTCCGAATACGGCGAACTCGACGAGAACGGCCACACGTTCCTGTTCACCCTCAACGACGAGTACGTCATCGACGGCAACATGGACAGCGGCGTCGCGCGCTGGATCAACCACAGCTGCGCGCCGAACTGCGAAGCCGTGGTGGAAGAGGACGACAAGGGCCGCCCGCACAAGGACAAGGTGTTCATCGAGGCGCTGCGGCGCATCGAGCCGGGCGAGGAGCTGACGTACAACTACGGCATCACCCTGGACGAACGCCACACCCCGAAGCTGAAGAAGCTCTGGGGCTGCCGCTGCGGCGCGCCGGAATGCACCGGCACGATGCTGCAGCCGAAGCGCTGACCGGCCCGGAGCGGCTCAGGGCTGCAGTTCGCGCAGGTCCGCCGAAACGATGTGCCAGCCCGGCACTGCGCCCTCCACCACGGAGCTGCGCATCGCGAAGCTGCCGGCCTGGCGCAGCTCGCGGCCGTCGGCGCCGCGGCTGGTGACGGTCACCGGCACCTCCACGTAGCGCGAGCCGGCGGCACCCTCCACGCGGCCCGGGGCGCCGATCGAGACGCGGATGACGCGGGTGTCCTGGAAGGCCGATGCGAACTGCTCCGGGGTGCGACCGCTGCTGCGGCCGCCGTCGGACCAGGCGGCATAGGCGCGATTGAAGTCACCGGCACCGATCGCGTCGTAATAGGCGCGGACCGCGCTGGCCGCTTCCTGCGCCGACGATGCCGCTGGCGGCGTGGATGCGGGCGCGGCCATCTCGGCGGCGCCGGGCAGGGGGCCGGCGCCCAGTCCCGTCTCGGGGTTGTCTTCCAGCGGTGGCAACGTGCCCTGGGCTCCACGGGCGTCGGTGAAATGCGGCAGCGTCGCCTGGCCGGAAGGCGTGCCATCGGCACCGGGCAGCGCGGGAAGCGCCATGCCGTCGGAGAACAGCGTGCCCGGCTCGGCGCCTTCGGTCGCCAGCGAGGCGCTCGGGCCGGCAAGCGGGACGGCGCCGGGGCCGGGTGCATCGGGCATGCCGGTCACGCCGCCGCTGCGCGGCTGCGCGGGCGCGGGCAGGGTTTCGAAATCCTCCTCCGCGACGGCGGCAGGCGTGGCGGCTTCATCGCCGCAGCCCGCGAGGGCGGATGCCAGGACGGCAATGGTCAGCAACTGCAGTGGGGACATGGTGGCGTATGCGCGTGCGGAGGCTGCGCCAGACGATACGCGCCGGCGATGAACGCATCGTCAGCACCCGTCTCTTTGTGAATGCCGCATCAGGACAGCGAGGTGAGCACCCGCCGATGCGGCTGCAGCCAGGCCAACAGCATCCCGAGCAGCACCATCGCAAGCAGGTCGAAGGCCACCTGGCGCAGCACCAGCGACGGCGGCAGCGGTTGCCCGACGAAGGCCAGGATGTGCCAGGGCACGTAGGAAACCAGCGCCACCGCCAGCCCGAAGCGCGCGCCGCGGCCGAGGTCGACGCCGTCGCTTGCCGGCATCCGCCGGTACAGCCAGATCATTGCCAGGCCAAGGCACGCATACGCCGGAATGATCCATGCCGCCTGCGCGTTGGCCTGCTCGGGCGACCGATACAGCTGGGCGAGTGCCTGGTAGTCGGGCCGCAGCAGCAGTCCGTGGACCAGGAAGCCGAGCAGCAGGCCGGCAGCGCCGACCACGATCCCGCAAATCCAGAAGCGCTTGTCCATGCCGGTCCAGTGGAGCGCGGTGCCGCCGCGCGATGGCCAAAGCCTAGCGCCGTGCCGCGTGGCCGTCGATCACGGCCGCGCGGTCGTCGCGTCTACTGACGTAGCGCCACGCCCGTGTGCACGCAGCAACGGCAGCGGATCGATGGCGCCGCCTTCGCCGTAGATGCCGTAATGCAGGTGCGGCGGGGTGCCGCGTGCGTTGCCGGTGTCGCCCACCGTGCCCAGTGGATCACCGGGCCACACCACGTCGCCGACCGCGATGCCTTCCGCCCAGTCGTCCAGGTGCGCGTAATAGTGGCGCTGCCGCGCGGGACCGGTCACCCAGACCTGGCGGCCGCCGAGTCCAGCTTCGCGCACTGCGGTCACGATGCCGCGCGTGGAGCTCGTCACCAACGTGCCGCGCGCGGCAAAGATGTCCACGCCCTCGTGGCTGCGGTCCCGCCCGCGCGGTGCGCCGAAGGTGTCGGCAACCCTGCTGGCGTCCACCCCTTCGACCGGCATCGCCACCGCAACCGGCGGCGGCATGCGCGAGAGTTCCCAGTGCGTCCGCGTCCTGGCCATGAACGGCTGGTCCCAGGCCCAGTACGCCAGTGCAGCGAGCGCTGCCAGGACGAACAGCCAGGCGACCAGTCGTGCAAGCAGGCGGACGAGCGCGGGCACGTCAGGCGCGTTGGAGCTCGTTCTGCAGGCGCTGGCGCAGGTCTTCGTCGAGCTTGAGCTGGCGCGCGAGCTCGTCGAGGTAGGCGCGCTCCATGAAGTTCTGCTCGTCGACCGCCATCAGGCTGGCCAGGTACATCTCCGAAGCGATTTCAGGCGTCGTCGCCGCGCGGGCGACCTCGGCCGGATCCAGCGGCTTGGCGAGTTCGGCGTGCAGCCACTGCTGCACTTCGCTGCCGGGGTTCAGGCGCGCGAACTCGCCCTCGATCACCCCGCGCTCGCGCTCGTCGATGTGGCCGTCGGCCTTCGCCGCGCCCACCAGCGCGCGCAGGATCGCCTCGCTGTGCAGCGCCGCCTGCGGCGGCGGAAGCCGGTCGACGGTCTGCGGCGGAGCGGCCTGCGCATTGCCCTGCTGCGTCTTGTAGTCGCCGTAGGCCTTGTAGGCCATCACGCCGATTGCGGCCAGGCCGCCATAGGTCGCAAGCTTGCGCGTGGACTTGTTCTTGCCCAGCAGCAGGCCAAGCGCGCCGCCGGTGATCGCGCCCTTGCCGAAGTCGGCATTGAGCAGGCTGCCGCCAGTCGATGGCTGCGCGCCCGGCGCCTGGGTGGCGGACTGGGACTTCAGGAGGTGGTCGAGGAAGCCTTGCAGGTTCATGCGTGTGCCCTGTGGTGCGGGGGAGGAGCCGGCATGCGGCCGGCGACCGGACGAGGATGCGCGCAGGCGTGTTGCGAAAACGTGGCCGTTGCCCGGAAACAACTCGGGACGGCGATTGCCGTCCCGAGCAGGTGGAGCACTGGAGCGCTGCGATCAGGCAGCGGCGTCCTTCAGCTTCTTCAGCGGACGCACCTTGACCTTCACCGAGGCGGGCTTGGCGGCGAACCACTGCTCTTCCTTGGTGAACGGGTTGATGCCCTTGCGCTTGGGCTTGGCCGGCACCTTGACCGAGGTGATCTTCAGCAGGCCGGGCAGGGTGAAGCTGCCGATGCCCTTCTTGTTGACCGAACCGTGCACTGCGCCCTCGAGCGAGGCGAGGACGGCGCGGACGTCCTTGGCTGCAAGGCCGGTGCCCTCCACGATGTGCGCGACAAGGCCGGACTTGGTCAGGGCGTCCTTGATCGGCTTCGGCGCGGCCGGCTTGGCAGCAGCGACTTTCTTCGGGGCGGCCTTCTTGACCGCCTTGGTTGCTTTCTTCGCCATGTTTATGTGATTCCGTTTATCGGTAATGGGTAGTCGGGCCGACCCCGTCGGCAATCGCAATGTAGGGCATGCCCGGGGCCACGCCAAGTGGAAAGCGCGGTAAAACCCGATCTTTCCTGCGCCGCGCGCGCCCGGCCCCTGCTCAATCGTCGTCCCGGCCGGGATGCCAGGCAGCGGCCAGTGCCTGCTGGAGCTGCGCCGGAACCGGCTCGTAGTGGCTGAAATCAAGCGAATAACGGCCCCGTCCCGCGGTCGCCGACTGCAGTTCGGCGGGGTAGCCATCGAGCTCCGACAGCGGCACCTGCGCCTTGACGACGATGTTGCCGCCGCGCGCCGCATCGGTGCCCAGGATGCGCGCGCGGCGCCCGGCAAGCCCGCCGCTGATGTCGCCCATGTGCGCCTCGGGCGAGGTCACCACCAGGTCGACGATGGGTTCGAGCACCTTCGGCGAAGCCTTGGCGACCGCGTCGAGGAAGGCCTTGCGCCCGGCGGTCACGAACGCGATCTCCTTGCTGTCGACCGGGTGGTGCCGGCCGTCGAGCACGGTGACGCGCACGTCCTGGATCGAGTGCCCGGCCACGGCGCCGCCGGCCATCGCCTGCTGCACGCCCTTCTCCACCGCGGGGATGAACTGGCCGGGGATGGTGCCGCCCTTCACCGCGTCGACGAACTCGAATCCGGCGCCGCGCGGCAGCGGCTCCACGCGCAGCATGACCTCGCCGAACTGGCCGGCGCCGCCAGTCTGCTTCTTGTGCCGGTAATGGCCTTCGGCGGCGGCGCTGACGGTTTCGCGATAGGCGATGCGCGGCGGCCGCGAATGCACCTCGACGCCGTGGCGTTCGCGCAGGCGGTCCAGCTGGATGCGCAGGTGCAGCTCGGAGAGCCCGCGCACCACGGTCTCGTTGGTCTCGGCGTCGTGCTCGACCTGGAAGCAGGGATCCTCTTCCGACAGCTTGTGCAGGGCGGTGGCGAGCTTCTGCTCCTGGCCACGGCTGCCGGCCTCCACCGCCAGGCCGAACATCGGCCGGGGGTAGGCCATCGGCTCGAGGTGGATGTGGTCCTCGTCGTGGCTGTCGTGGAGCACGGCGTCGAAGTGCAGCTCCTCGACCTTGGCCACCGCGGCGATGTCGCCGGGCACCGCCTGCTCGATCTCGACGTGGTCCTTGCCCTGGATCCGGTACAGGTGCGCGACCTTGAACGGCTTGCGGGCGTCGTCGACGAACAGCTGCTGGTCGCGCCTCACCGTGCCCTGGTGCACCCGGAACACGCCGAGCTTGCCGACGAAGGGATCGTTGATGATCTTGAAGACATCGGCGATCACGTGCGCGTCGGGGTCCGGGCGCGAGGCCACCGCGTTCGCGCCGTCGCCGCTGCCGCGCTTGAACGGCGGCGGATTCGCCTCGCCCGGGTGCGGGAACAGGCCGGCGATGGTGTCCAGGCACTCGCGCAGGCCGGTGCCCGTGCGCGCGGAGACGAAGCACACCGGCACCAGGTGGTCTTCGCGCAGGCACTGCTCCAAGGCGTCGTGCAGCTCGTCGCGGCCAAGCGCGGACTCGCCGCCGTCCAGGTAGTGCTCCATCACCGACTCCTCGACCTCGACCACCTGGTCGAGGATGCGCCGGTGCCACTCCGCGACCGGGCCGAGGTCGCTGTCGCCACCGCCGCCGGCGAAGCAGTCGACCACCCGCGTCCCGCCTTCGGCCGGCAGGTTGACCGGCAGCACTTCGGGGCCGAACTCCCGGCGCAGCTCGCCGAGCAGGCGCGCGCAGTCCGCGCCCTCGGCGTCGATGCGGTTGACCACGATGGCGCGGCCCAGTCCCCGGCGCGCGGCGTGCTCCATGATCCGCCGGGTGCCGTGTCCGATCCCGGTGTCGGCGTCCACCACCACCGCGACCGTCTCCACCGCCGACAGCGCCGACAGCGCGGCGCCGCGAAAATCCGGGTAGCCCGGCGTGTCTAGCAGGTTGATGTGGACGCGGCTGCCGTCCGCCGCGCGGTGGTCGATGCCGGCGATCGCGGCATCGATGGAATGCCCGCGCGAGCGTTCCAGCGGATCGAAGTCGGAGACCGTGCTGCCGCGTTCGATGCTGCCTGCCGCCTGGATCGCGCCGCCGGCATGCAGCAGGGCTTCGAACAGCGTGGTCTTGCCGGCGCCAGGGTGGCCTGCGAGGGCCACGTTGCGGATGTCTTGGGTTGCATGGGACATGAGTCCGTTTCTCCCTTGGCTGGGCGGAAAGGACGTCATGGCTGTCCGTCGCATGCTGCGACCGGGCCTGCACACGGCGGGCGGTCATGGCGGAAAGGCACAGTAGCGCGGCGCGTGCGCGGGCGTCGCGTTGCGACGCAGCATGCGCGTTGGGCAGGGTGCGCCGAACGCCGTGATCGCCAAACGCCGGCGTAACGATGGAGCCGCTAGCGTGTCGGGTCCATATGAAGAACGGAGCACCACCATGGGCATCTCGCGCAAGGCCACCGCACACTGGGAAGGCGACCTCAAGTCCGGCCGCGGCAGCATCAGCACCCCGGCCAGCGGGCTGATGCAGGACACCCGCTACGGCTTCAACAGCCGCTTCGGCGACGAGAAGGGCACCAATCCGGAAGAGCTGATCGCCGCGGCGCACGCCGGCTGCTTCACCATGGCGCTGGCCAATGCACTGGCCGAAGCCGGGCATCCGGCCGAGTCGGTGGACTCGCGCGCCGAGGTCGACCTGTCGATGGAAGGCGGGCCGACGCTGAGCGCGATCAGGCTGTTCACCAAGGCCAAGGTGCCGGGCATCGAGGACGCGAAGTTCCGCGCCATCGCCGACGACGCCAAGAAGAACTGCCCGGTGTCCAAGGCGCTGTCGGCGGTGCCGATCACGCTCGAGGCCGAACTCCTGGCCTGAGGATCGGCGGTGTCGGAGCTGCGCGGCGGGCTGCGGGCGAAAAGGGCACGTTGCCCCGCCGCGCGATCGCGGACATAGTCGGCGCGGTCCATCCACGGAGCCACGCCGCATGCGCCGCAACGCCGCCACGATCCTCGCCCCCGCCATCGCAAGCGTGCTGCTTGCCCTGGCCGGAAACGTCCTCGCCGCCGATGGCGAAAAGCTCCTGACCGCGGCGCAGATCCATACCTCGGATGCGGACATGCCGGTGGCCACCGCGATGGTCTGGGGCGCCGACGGCCGCATCCTCGCCGTCGGCGATGCCGGAACGCTGGCCGCGCGGCACCCCGACGCCGAGCGCATCGATGCCGGCAACGCCACGGTCATCCCGGGGCTGATCGACGCCCATGCGCACCTCATCGGCCTGGGCGAGGCATTGATGCAGGCCGATCTTGTCGGCGCGCGCAGCACGGACGAAATCGTGCAGCGCCTGCAGGCGTTCGCGAAGGACCTGCCGCAGGGCGCATGGCTGATGGGCCGTGGCTGGGACCAGAACCTGTGGCCCGACAGCGCGTTCCCCACGGCCGCGGTGCTGGACGCCGCCTTCCCGGAGCGCCCGGTGGTGCTCGAGCGCATCGACGGACACGCGACCTGGGCCAACAGCGCGGCGATGCGCGCGGCCGGGCGCGACCTGTCCGGCGACTGGCAGCCCGAAGGCGGCCTGGTGCTGCGCGAAGACGGCCAGGCCACGGGGGTGTTCATCGACATGGCCTCCCAGCCGGTCTATGCCGCCGCACCCGCGCCCGACGACGCATGGCAGGACCGTGCGCTGGAGCGTGCGCTTCGCCACGTCGCAGGCCTCGGCCTCACGGGCGTGCACGACATGGGCACCTCCCGCGGCGGGCTCGAGCGCATGAAGCGCTTCGCCGACCGCGGCGCGCTCAGCCTGCGCGTGCGCGCCTACGCCCAGCGCGACAGCGGCCTGGTGGACGAACTCTGCCGCGACGGGCACTACAGCCATTCCTCGGGCCGGCTGGACATGCGCGGCGTGAAGCTGATGATCGACGGCGCGCTTGGCAGCCGCGGCGCGGCGCTGATCGAGGACTACAGCGATGATCCGGGCAACCGCGGCCTGCTGGTGCAGAGCGAAGAGGACTTCGAGGCCGCGGTGCGCCGCGCCCACGGCTGCGGCCTGCAGGTGGCCACCCATGCCATCGGCGACCGCGGCAACCGCCTGGTGCTTGATGTCTACGGGCGCGTTCTGGGCACAGATTCGGCTGGCGACCACCGCTGGCGCGTCGAACATGCGCAGGTGATGGCGCCGGGTGACATCGCGCGCTTCGCCGGCCTGCACCTGGTCGCGTCGATGCAGCCTACGCACGCCACATCCGACATGGGTTGGGCCGGTGAGCGCCTGGGCGAGGCGCGGCTTGCCGGTGCCTATGCCTGGCGCAGCTTCGAAAAGGCCGGCGTGCCGCTGGCGCTGGGCTCGGACTTCCCGGTCGAGTTCCCCGATCCCCGACTTGGCCTGCTTGCCGCGGTGACCCGCCAGGACGTGCATGGACATCCGCCGGGCGGATGGCTTCCGGACCAGGCGCTGACCGCGGCCGAGGCCCTGTACGGCTTCACTGCCGGCGCGGCCCGGGCGGCGTTCGACGAGGACGAAACCGGCCGCCTGGTCCCGGGCCTGCGCGCGGATTTCGTGGTGCTGGGCGAGGATCCGCTGGCGATCCCCGGCAGCGAACTCGATTCGCTCACCGTGCGCTCGACCTGGGTCGATGGGCGACCGGTGTACGAGGCCGAAGTCGCCGCCATGGCGGCTCCCACGAAAGCGCCCCACCTGTAGGAGCAGCTACAGCTGCGATTGCCACGATCGCCGCTATAGCGGCTCCCACAAAAGCGGCGCGGCTACACACGCGCGGCTCCCCACAGGCGCGGCTGCTACAAGGGGGCGGCGGGGCTACCAGTCGATGCTGCCGCTGACGATGCTGCGCGCGCGGCCGCCGGACCAGACTTCGCCGTCGGCATCGACGCGCAGTTCGATGATGGCGTCATGCCCGACTTCGCGACCCTGGCTGATGCGGTAGAAGCCGTCGTCGCCGGGCAGAGCGTCGCGTTCGGCAAGCCACGCGGCGAGCGTCGCGTTCGCCGCGCCGGACGCTGCGTCCTCGAACGGCGCCGGCGAGCCCACCCAGGCGCGGACGGCGAGGTAATAGACCGGGTCCTCGCTGCGCGCGAACGCGCACAGGCCCATGGCCCCGGTGGCTTCGGCCAGGGCCGTGATCGCGGCCCAGTCGGGCGTCGCCGAACGCAGTTCGGCTTCGTCGCGCAGCTCGGCCAGCCACCAGCGGCGGCCGCCGTCCATCAGCACCGGGGGCAGCGCCCCCGTGACGAGGCCGCCCAGGGCATCGCGCAGGCGCGGATCGTCGGCGCCGGCGACTTCGACCACGCTCGCGCGCGGCGTGCGCACCGCGACCGTGCGCGACGCACCTTCGCCGTCCACGCGCAGCGGCAGTTCGCCGACCGCGCAGGACTGGACCAGGATGCCGTCGCGCGGCTTGACCAGGCCACGGTCCAGCAGCACGTGCGCGGTGCCGACGCTGGGATGGCCGGCAAAGGGAACCTCGCGGCGCGGGCTGAAGATGCGCACGGCGTAGTCGGCCGATGCGGTGGGCGAGGGAAAGACGAAGGTGGTTTCCGGCAGCCGCGTCCAGCGTGCGATCGCCTGCATGGTGGCGTCGTTGATGTCGCCGGCGTCGGGAATGACGGCCAGCGGGTTGCCGGCGCCGGCGCGGTCGGAGAACACGTCCAGCTGGACGTAGGGACGTGCGGTCATCGGGAGCTCCAGCGCGGGCGCGCCAGTGTAGCCGCGGCGCCCGCGCCGGGATGGCCTGCGGCCGTCGCCAGGGGCTCGCCAGGCGTCCGGTGGGCGCCGGCCGGGCAGCGCCGGGACCATGCACGCGGCTAGAATTGCAGGCTGTGCCCACGCCCGACGCCATGATCACCATTCCCGAATCCGCCCGCTGGATCGTGCTCAAGTTCGGCGGCACTTCGGTGTCGCAGCGCGAGCGCTGGGACACCATCGGACGCCTTGCCGCGTCGCGCGCCGCAGGCGGCCGCCGCGTGCTGGTGGTGGTTTCGGCGCTGTCCGGGGTCACCAACGAGCTCACGGCGATCGCGGACGGCGCGGCCGACGCCCGTGTTCGGCTGGACGACCTGGTGGAGCGGCACCGTGCCTTCGCGGTGGCGCTGGGGCTTGACCCGGACGCGGCGGTCGGGGCGCGGCTGGATGCCCTGCGCACCCTGGTGGCCGAGCCGCGCGCCGCCAGTCGCCCGCTGGCATGGCAGGCCGAACTGCTGGCCCAGGGCGAACTGCTGTCATCCACGCTGGGCGCGGCCTACCTGCGTGCCCAGGGCCTGGACTTCGGCTGGTGCGATGCGCGCGACTGGCTGCAGGCGGAGTCGCTGCCCAACCAGAACGACTGGGCGCGCCGGCTGTCGGTGTCATGCCGCCGCGAGGTCGGGGGCACCTGGCGCCCGCGCTTCGACGCGCAGCCCAACGCAATGGTGCTCACCCAGGGCTTCATCGCCCGCCACGAGGACGGCGGCACCGCCACCCTGGGCCGCGGCGGCTCCGACACCTCGGCGGGCTGTTTCGGCGCGCTGCTCGGTGCCGAGCGCGTCGAGATCTGGACCGACGTGCCGGGGATGTTCAGCGCCAACCCGCGCGAGGTGCCCGACGCGCGCCTGCTGGCGCGGCTGGACTACGCCGAGGCCCAGGAAATCTGCACCACCGGCGCCAAGGTGCTGCATCCGCGGGCCATCAAGCCCTGCCGCGACGCCGGCGTGCCGATGGCGATCCTGGACACCGCGCGCCCGGAACTCCCGGGCACGCGCATCGACGGCGGCGCCGACACCGTGCCCGGCGTCAAGGCCATCAGCCGCCGCGACGGCGTGGTCCTGGTGTCGATGGAAACCATCGGCATGTGGCAGCAGGTGGGCTTCCTCGCCGACATCTTCGAATGCTTCCGCCGCCACGGCCTGTCGGTGGACCTGATCGGCTCGTCGGAAACCAACGTCACCGTGTCGCTCGACCCCAGCGAGAACCTGGTCAGCACCGACGTGCTCGAGCGCCTGTCCGCGGACCTTGCCCGCAGCTGCCGGCTGAAGGTGATCGCGCCCTGCGCGTCGATCACCCTGGTCGGGCGCGGCATGCGCTCGCTGCTGCACAAACTGTCCGATGTCTGGGCCACCTTCGGCCGCGAACGCGTGCACCTGATTTCGCAGTCGTCCAACGATCTCAACCTGACCTTCGTCATCGACGAAGCCGACGCAGAGGGACTCATGCAGGAACTCCACGAAGAACTCATCGCCAGCGGTGCGATGCCCGTGCGCGAAGCCGAGGTCTTCGGCCCGCGCTGGCGCGAGATCCAGGGCGGCCTGCGCCGGCGCCCGGCGCCGTGGTGGCATGCGCGCCGCGACGCGCTGCTTGCGCTGGCCGCCGAAGGCACGCCGCGCTACGCCTACGACCTTGCCATGGTGCGCGCCCGTGCCCGCCAGCTGGCGGCGGTGGCCGCGGTCGACCGCCGCTTCTATGCGATCAAGGCCAATCCGCACCCGGCCATCCTGCGGCTGCTGGTGGAGGAAAGCTTCGGCCTGGAATGCGTGTCCGCCGGCGAGATCGCGCACGTGTTCTCGGTGCTGCCCGAGCTCGATCCGGCGCGGGTGCTGTTCACGCCGAGCTTCGCGCCGATGGACGAATACGCGCTGGCGTTCGAGCGCGGCGCCACGGTGACCCTCGACAACGTCGAGGCGCTGGAGGGCCGGCCCGACGTGTTCCGCGGGCGCGCGCTGTGGCTGCGCGTCGACCTGGGCCGCGGCGAAGGCCACCACGAGAAAGTACGCACCGGCGGGCTGGCATCGAAGTTCGGGCTGCAGGTCGACCGGATCGCGGACTTCGTCGCCGCCGCGCGCCGCATCGACGTGCGCATCACCGGCCTGCATGCGCACCTGGGCAGCGGCGTCGACACGCCCGACCACTGGCGCGAGGTCTGCGACGCGCTGGGCGGGATCGCCGAGCGCATCGGCAGCATCGACACCATCGACATCGGCGGCGGCCTGCCGATCCCCTACCGCGAGGACGATGAACCCTTCGACCTCGAGGCCTGGGCCGCGGGGCTGGCAGAGGTGAAGGCGGCCTATCCGGGCTATCGCCTGGCGATCGAGCCGGGTCGCTTCCTGGTCGCCGAATCCGGCGTGCTGCTGCTGACCGCCACCCAGGTGGTGGAGAAGGGCGGCGTGCGCCGCGTGGGCGCCGACGCCGGCATGAACGTGCTGATGCGGCCGGCGCTGTACGAGGCCTGGCACGACATCCACAACCTGTCGCGGCCGGAGGGCGGGGACATCCTGGCGTTCGACGTCGTCGGCCCGATCTGCGAATCCGGCGACGTGCTCGGCCACCAGCGGCCGCTGCCGTGCAGTACCGCGCCGGGCGACGTGCTGCTGGTCGCCGACGCCGGCGCCTACGGCATGGCCATGGCCAATACCTACAACCTGCGCGCGCTGCCGGGTGAAAGCGTGCTCCAGGAAGGCGTGCTCCTGGAAAGCGTGCGCACGGAGAGCAGGGAATGAACATCGTGTTCGATCGCACGGCGGTGGCATGTTTCCGCTTCGTCGACTGCAGCTTCGATCCCGGCACCGGCGTCGCGCGGCTTGTGTACGCGTTCGACAGCGGGCCGGAGCTGGTGGAGACGGTGGTCGTGCCCGGCGCGCCGTTCAGGCTCGACGGCGCGCGCATGGAAGCCGTCACGCAGGCGCTCCGCCTGCTGCACCTGGTCGCCGGCGTCAGCTATTACAAGGCGGCGGTGCCGGAGGACATCCGCATCGATGGATATGCCATCGATCACGACACCGCGATGCTGCTGGAAGAGATCTACCTGCAGGGCCTCGGCGAGTTCGCGTACCGCAATGGGCTCGACCTCCATGGCCGGATCCGCTTCCCGCGGCGGGCGGACGATGTGCGAAGCGCCGATGGCGCAGCGGGTGCGCCGGCGCTGGGACTCCGCCGCCACGCGCTGGTTGCCATTGGCGGGGGCAAGGATTCGCTCGTGTCCATCGAAGCGCTGCGTGCCGCGGGCATCGACCAGACGGTGTCCTGGATCGGCGGCTCGCAGCTGATCCGCGCCTGCGCCGAACGCACCGGCCTGCCGACGCTCAACATCCAGCGTCAGCTTGCGGCGGAACTGTTCGAGTACAACCGCCAGGGCGCGTACAACGGCCACATCCCGGTC
Source organism: Luteimonas changyuni (assembly GCF_039548395.1). Classification (NCBI taxonomy): domain Bacteria; kingdom Pseudomonadati; phylum Pseudomonadota; class Gammaproteobacteria; order Lysobacterales; family Lysobacteraceae; genus Luteimonas; species Luteimonas changyuni. Next base: position 112,606 of record NZ_JBCLUZ010000003.1, on the reverse strand, counting down.
ACCGCCATCAACTCGGCGATCCTGGCCCTGGCCGCGGTGGTGCTGGGCGTCGACCAGGTGGTGTTCTCCAACGAGCGCTCGGCAAGCTACGGCAGCCTGATCGAGGGCACCGGCGAGGTGAACCACCAGTGGTCGAAGGGCTGGGCCTTCGAGCAGGCCTTTGCCGGCTACCTCAAGCGGCACGTCGCGGCCGACCTCGGCTACTACTCGCTGCTGCGGCCGCTGTCGGAGCTGGCGGTGGCGCGCCAGTTCGCGCGCAGCGATCGCTACGACGCCTGGTTCTCCAGCTGCAACCGCAACTTCCACCTGCTTGGCGAGCGCCCCACCAGCCGCTGGTGCGGGGCCTGCCCGAAGTGCCATTTCGTGTTCCTGGCGCTGGCGCCGTTCATGCCCAAGCCGCGCCTGGTCGGCATCCTCGGTCGCAACCTGCTTGATGATCCCGCGCAGATTCCCGGCTACGACGCGCTGATGGAATACCACGACCACAAGCCCTTCGAATGCGTGGGCGAGGCGCGTGAGTCGCGCGCGGCGATGGCGGCGCTGGCGGCGCGCCCGGAGTGGCGCGAGGACGCGGTGGTGCAGCGCTTCGGCCGCGAGATCCTGCCGCAGATCGACGCCGGTGGGCTGGAGATCGCGCCGCTGCTGGTGGCCGATCCGGAGCACGGCATTCCCGACGCGGTCTGGAGCCGGCTGCATGCGTATTTCGCAGCTTGAGGGCCGCCGGGTCGCGCTGTGGGGCTGGGGACGCGAGGGTCGCGCCGCCTGGCATGCGCTGCGGGCCAGGCTTCCCACGCAGGCGCTGACCTTGTTCTGCGCCGCTGAAGAAGCCGCGTCGGCAGGTGCGCTCGGCGACGGGCTGCTGACGGTCGAAACCGATGCCAGCGCTGGCCGCCTCTCCGCCTTCGACGTGGTGGTGAAGTCGCCGGGCATCAGTCCCTACCGGCCCGAGGCCCTCCTGGCCGCGCATGCGGGGACCGCGTTCATCGGCGGTACCGCGCTGTGGTTCGGCGAGCGGGCGGACGCTGATGGCATCGCGCGCGGCGTCGCCTGTGTCACCGGCACCAAGGGCAAGAGCACCACCACCGCGCTGCTGGCCCACTTGCTGCGCGCGGGCGGCGTGCGCACGGCGCTGGCCGGCAATATCGGCCTGCCGCTGCTGGAACTGCTGGACGGGCGCGCCGAGGCCTGGGCGGTCGAACTGTCCAGCTACCAGACCGGCGACGTGGCCGCGGGCGGCGTGCGCCCGGACGTGGCCGTGGTCACCAATATCTTCCCCGAGCACCTGGACTGGCACGGTAGCGAAGACCGCTACATCGAGGACAAGCTGGCGCTGGTGACGCGGGCGAGGCCGAGGATTGCCGTGCTCAACGCCGCCGATCCGCGGCTGGCGGCGCTGGGCGCCCGGCTGGATCCCGCCACCGAAGTGCGCTGGTACGGGCGCGGTGACGGCTGGCACCTGCGCGGCGACGTGCTGCATCGTGGCGGCGAGGCCCTGTTCGACACCCGCGACGTGCCGCTGCCCGGCCGCCATAACCGCGGCAACCTGTGCGCGGCGCTCGCGGCGATCGAGGCGCTGGGGCACGACGCCGTGGCGCTGGCGCCGGCGGCGCGCGGCTTCCGTCCGCTCCCGCACCGGCTGCAGGTGCTGGGTACGCGCGATGCCGCCACCTGGGTCAACGACTCGATCAGCACCACGCCGCACGCCACCCTGGCCGCACTCGATGTGTACCGGGACCGACGCGTGGCGCTGCTGGTCGGCGGGCATGACCGCGGCCTGGACTGGTCGGACTTCGCGTCACGCATGCGCACGCAGGCGCCGGCGGTGATCGTCACCACGGGGCAGAACGGCCCACGCATCCACGCGCTGCTGGCGCAGGTGGCGGGCGATGGCGGCTTCGACCTGCGCCAGGCGTCCGACCTGCCCGGCGCGCTCGCCGGTGCCCGGGACGCGCTGGCTGCCAGCCCGCGGCCGGCCGCGGACGACGTCATCCTGCTGTCGCCGGGCGCGCCGAGCTTCGGTCCCTACCGCGACTACGTGGAGCGTGGCCGGGATTTCGCGCGGCTTGGAGGCTTCGATCCGGATGCGATCTCGGCGATCCCGGGGCTGGGCATCGCCTCGTCGAATCCTGGCTGAAAGCGTTGTGGGAGCGGCCATGGCCGCGATGGTGGAACAGCTCGCGGTGGACGTGACATGGTCGTGACGCGGGACAGATCGATCGCGGCTATAGCCGCTCCCACAGGACTTGCTCCCACGGGACTCGTTGCCACCCGGGTCCTGGGCGTTAGGCGCCCGGGTCCAGGGCGTCAGGCGCCCCGGTCCACGGCGTGGCGGACCAGGCCGCGCAGGGCGGCTGCGGCGCGGTTGTCATCAAGCCCGTCGAGTGCGGCTTCGGCCAGGGCGGCGTATTCCCGCGCGCGGCCGATGCTGTATTCCAGGCCGCCGCTGGCGCGGATCGCGCCGATCGCCTCGTCCAGCGCGTCCACGTCGCCTTCCTCGACGATGGTTCGCAGGCGCGCGCGAAGGTCGTCACCGGCGTGCGCCATGGCGTGGATCAGCGGCAGCGTCATCTTGCCCTCGGCGAGGTCGTCGCCCAGGTGCTTGCCCAGGGCAGCCTCGTCGGCGCTGTAGTCGAGCACGTCGTCGGCGATCTGGAAGGCGATGCCGAGGTTGAGGCCGAAATCGTGCAGGCGCTGCTGCACCTCGTCGTCCGCGCCGGCCAGCAGCGCGCCCAGGCGGGTCGCCGCGGCGAACAGGATCGCGGTCTTGCGCTCGATCACGCGCAGGTAGGCGGCCTCGTCCACGTCCGGGTTGCGTACGTGCAGCAGCTGCAGCACCTCGCCCTCGGCGATGCGGTTGGTGGTGTCGGCCAGGATCTCCTGCACCCGCATCGAGCCCAGCTCGACCATCAGCTGGAAGCTGCGCGAATACAGGAAGTCGCCGACCAGCACGCTGGCCGCGTTGCCGAACACCGCGTTGGCGGTGCTGCGGCCGCGGCGCAGGTCGGATTCGTCGACCACGTCGTCGTGCAGCAGCGTCGAGGTATGGATGAACTCGACCACCGCCGCCAGCTGGTGCGCGTCGGCTCCCTGGTGGCCCAACGCCCGCGCCGCGAGCAGCAGCAGCATCGGACGCAGGCGCTTGCCGCCGCCGGCGACGATGTGCTCGGCCACCTGGTTGACCAGGACCACGTCCGAAGCCAGGCGGCGGCGGATCAGGGCGTCGACCGCGGCCATGTCGGGCGCGGCGAAGGCCTGGGTTTCCGGCAGGGGCAGGGCGTGGCGTGGCGGGGCGGCCGGGGCGGTCTGATCCATGTCGTACGCGGTTCTGGGGGCCGTCATTATAGGGTCCGACGCCGGCCTACGGGCCGCGCGGGATTCGCCCGACGGCGGGCCGGGCATCGGGCGGATGGCCGCGGGGTGGCGGTTATACTCATCCTTTTCCTCTGCCAATCCCGGCGGAGAGCGCAAGGAACCCAAGTCCATGGCCCGCGGAATCAACAAGGTCATCCTCGTCGGCAACCTCGGCAACGATCCCGACGTGAAGTACACCCAGAGCGGCACCACCATCACCACGATCAGCGTGGCCACCACCGATGCCTGGAAGGACAAGCAGTCCGGCCAGCAGCAGGAGCGCACCGAGTGGCACCGGGTGAAGTTCTTCGGGCGCCTGGCGGAAATCGCCGGTGAATACCTGAAGAAGGGGCGCCAGGTCTACATCGAAGGGTCGCTGCGCACCGACAAGTACACCGGCAAGGACGGCGTAGAGCGCTACAGCACCGACATCATCGCCGACGAGATGCAGATGCTCGGCGGCGGTGGCGAGGGTGGCCAGCGCGGCGGTGGCGGCGGCGACTACCAGCGCGGTGGCGGTGGCGAAGGTGGCGGCCAGCGCGGCGGCGGCGGCGGGGATTACCAGCGTGGCGGTGGCAGCGGCGGCGGTGGGGACCAGCAGCGTGGCCGTGACGCACAGGGCGGCCCGAAGCAGCCGGCGCAGCCCTTCGACGACGGCGGTTTTTCGGACGACGACATCCCGTTCTAAGCCAGAAAACGTGGAGGAAACCCCGCTTTGGCGGGGCCGGTGGCGCAGGCCGCTCCAGGCAGGCCGGTGCAAGGCGTGGGCGCGGATTTGGTCGGGCAGGGCCTGCCCGCTATCCTAGGCGGATCAAGCCATCGTCCGCGGCCGCAGGAGCAGGCCGGGGTGGCTGGAGTTCCCGGAGGATTTCCCCACCATGGCCACTTGGCTAGTCACCGGCGGTGCCGGTTTCATCGGCGGCAATTTCGTGCTCGAGGCGGTCGCCGCGGGCGTCCGCGTCGTCAACCTCGACGTGCTCACCTACGCCGGCAACCTGGACACGCTGTCCTCGCTTGAAGGCAACCCCGACCACGTCTTCGTGCACGGCGACATCGGCGACGGCGACCTGGTCGCCCGGCTGCTGGCCGAACACCGGCCGGACGCGGTCATCAACTTCGCCGCGGAGAGCCACGTCGACCGTTCGATCGACGGCCCGGCGGCCTTCGTGCAGACGAACGTGGTGGGCACGCTGGCGCTGCTCGAGGCCGTGCGCGACTACTGGAAGGCGCTGGACGGCGAAGCCAAGCACGCGTTCCGCTTCCTGCACGTCTCCACCGACGAGGTCTACGGCACCCTGGGCGAGACCGGCCTGTTCACCGAGACCACGCCCTACGCGCCCAATTCGCCGTACTCGGCGTCGAAGGCGGCCTCGGACCATCTGGTGCGCGCCTTCCACCACACCTACGGGCTGCCGGTGCTGACCACCAACTGCTCGAACAACTACGGTCCCTACCACTTCCCCGAGAAGCTGGTTCCGCTGGTGATCGCCAAGGCCCTGGCCGGCGAGCCGCTGCCGGTCTATGGCGACGGCAAACAGGTGCGTGACTGGCTGTTCGTGACCGATCACTGCGAGGCGATCCGCACCGTGCTGGCCAAGGGTCGCGTGGGCGAGACCTACAACGTCGGCGGCAACGCCGAGATGCAGAACATCGAGGTGGTGAAGACCATCTGCGCGCTGCTCGACCAGCGCCGCCCGCGCGAGGACGGGCAGCCACGCGAGTCGCAGATCGCGTTCGTGGCCGACCGCCCGGGGCATGATCGCCGCTATGCGATTGACGCCTCGAAGCTGCGCGACGAGCTCGGCTGGGAGCCGAAATACAGCTTCGAGCGCGGCATCGCCGAAACCGTCGACTGGTACCTGGCCAACCAGCCCTGGGTGCAGCGCGTGCTCGACGGCAGCTACCGCCTGGAACGCATCGGGGCCGAAGCATGACCGCGCGCCGCGGCATCATCCTGGCCGGCGGCTCCGGCACCCGGCTGTATCCGATCACCCGCGCCATCAGCAAGCAGCTCTTGCCGGTGTACGACAAGCCGATGATCTACTACCCGCTGAGCGCGCTGATGCTGGCCGGGATCCGCGAGGTGCTGATCATCAACACCCCGCACGAGCAGGCGCTGTTCCAGCAGCTCCTGGGCGACGGCTCGCAGTGGGGCATGGACATCCGCTACGCGGTGCAGCCGAGCCCGGACGGGCTGGCACAGGCCTATCTGATCGGACGCGAGTTCGTCGACGGCAAGCCGAGCTGCCTGGTGCTGGGCGACAACATCTTCCACGGCCACGGATTCACCGAGATCCTCAAGCGCGCCGACGCGCGCCAGGACGGCGCGACGGTGTTCGGCTACTGGGTCAGCGATCCGGAGCGCTACGGCGTGGCCGACTTCGACGCCGACGGCAAGGTCGTGGGGCTGGAAGAAAAGCCCGCGAACCCGCGCTCGAACTACGCCGTCACCGGCCTGTACTTCTACGATGGCCGCGCCAGCGATTTCGCGGCCTCGCTCAAGCCTTCGCCGCGCGGCGAGCTCGAGATCACCGACCTCAACCGCTGCTATCTCGAGGAGGGCAGCCTGCACCTGGAGCAGCTGGGCCGCGGCTATGCCTGGCTCGATACCGGCACCCACCAGTCGCTGATCGAGGCTTCGAATTTCATCGAGACGGTCGAGGCCCGCCAGGGCCTGCGCGTGTGCTGTCCCGAGGAGATCGCCTGGTCCAACGGCTGGATCGGCGACGAAGACCTCGAGCGCCTGGCTGCGCCGCTGTCCAAGAACGGCTATGGCCAGTACCTGCTGTCGCTGGCCAAGCGCGGAGTCGTGCGATGAAAGTCGTGGAGACCGGCCTGCCGGGCTGCGTGGTGATCGAGCCGCAGGTGTTCGGCGACGACCGCGGCTTCTTCTACGAGTCCTTCAACGCCGACAAGCTGGCGCAGCACGGACTCACGCCGACGTTCGTCCAGGGCAACGTGTCCGCGTCCTCGCGCGGCGTGCTGCGCGGGCTGCACTACCAGTGGCCGAAGCCGCAGGGCAAGTATGTGTCGGTGACCGAAGGCGAGGTCTGGGACGTGGCCGTCGACATCCGCCGCGGCTCGCCGACCTTCGGCAAGTGGACCGCCGTGGTCCTGAGTGCGGAGAACAAGCGCCATTTCTGGATCCCGGAAGGCTTCGCGCACGGCTTCGTGACCCTCAGCGAGCGCGCCGTGTTCACCTACCTCTGCACGGAAACCTACGATCGCGAAGCCGATGCCGGCCTCCGCTGGAATGACGCCACGCTGGCCGTCGACTGGCCGGTGGCCGCGCCTTCGCTGTCGGACAAGGACGCGCGCGCGCCGTTCCTGGCCGACGTGCCCGAGGACCGGCTGCCGGTCTACGCGCCTTGAGGCTGCTGCTGCTCGGCGCCAACGGCCAGGTCGGCCATGCGCTGCGCCGCGCGCTTGCACCCCTGGGCGAGGTGGTCTGCACCACCCGCAGCGGCACGCTGCCCGACGGGGGCGTTTGCGAACGCGCCGATTTCGACCAGCCGGGCACGCTGCCCGGCCTGGTCGAGCGGATCGCCCCGGACGTTGTGGTCAACGCCGCCGCCTACACTGCCGTCGATCGCGCTGAGACCGAGCGCGAATCCGCCTTCCGCGCCAACGCCGAGGCGCCCGGCGCCCTGGCCGAAGCCTGTGCCCGCCGTGACGCGCTGCTGGTCCATTATTCGACCGACTACGTGTTCGACGGAAGCGGCAGCCGCCCTTGGCGCGAGGACGACCCGACCGCGCCCTTGGGCGTCTATGGCGCCAGCAAGCTCGCCGGGGAGCAGGCGGTGCGCGGCAGTGGTGCGCGCCACATGGTCTTCCGCACCGCCTGGGTCTACGACGCCCACGGGCACAATTTCATGCGCACGATGCTGCGCCTTGCGGGTGAGCGCGACGAACTGCGCGTGGTCGACGACCAGCATGGAACGCCGACGTCGGCCAGCCTGATCGCGTCGGTGACGGCATCGGTACTGGCTTCGACGCAAGGCCCGTCCGGGCTCTGGCACCTCACGGCTTCGGGCGGTACCAGCTGGCACGGCTTTGCCAGCGCCATCATCGACGGCGCCCATGCCCGCGGCCTGCTCGCCGGGCGCCCGCGGATCGTGCCGGTGCCGACCAGCGAATACCCGACCCCGGCGCGCCGCCCGGCCTGTTCGAGGCTCGACACCGGCGCGCTGCGAGCGCAGTGGGGGATCGAACTGCCCGAGTGGAACCGCGACCTGGAGCGCGTGCTCGACGGCATGGTCGAGGACTGACGCGGGTACCGTCGGGGCTGCCGGCGCTCCATAATGGGGCCGCCAGCGAGGGGCTGGTTCTATTTTTCGGGGAAACAGATGAAGCGAGGGAATGGGTTCGCACTGGCTGCGATGCTGGCCATGGCGTCCGTGCCGGCGATGGCGTCCGTGCCGGCGATGGCGGCGACCGGCATCGACCTGGACGCATACGTCAAGAAAGATGCCTTCGTCGACATCAAGCTCTCGCCCACCGGCGAGTACTACGCGGCAACGGTACCGCTGGAAGACCAGATGGGCCTGGTCATCATCAAGGCCGCGGACAACCAGATCTCGACCGCGCTGCGGCTCGGCAAGAACACGCATTTCGCCGGCTTCAGCTGGGTCACTCCCGAACGCGTGATGCTCAGCGTGGCGGAAAAAATGGGAACGATGGACGCGCCGCAGCTCACCGGTGAGCTGTATGCGCTCGACGCCGACGGCAGCGACAAGCAGCTGCTGATCGGCCAGCGCGTCGTCGGTTCCGGCTCCGGGACCCGCATCCAGACCCAGCGCGCCGATCGCGTCGCCGCTTTCCTGATCGATCCGCTGCTTGGCGACGCGCGCTATTCGCTGGTGTCGACCGAACGCTTCGCCACGGATCCCTACACGCGCGCCGAGCGCCTGGACATCTACACCGGCCGCCGCACGCTGGAGGCCACCGCGCCGATCCGCAATGCAAGCTTCACCACCGACAACACCGGCGCGGTGCGCTTCGCGCATGGCGCCGGCTACGACATCGTCAACAAGCTCTACCACCGTACCGGGGCAGGTGCCGACTGGGTGCTGGTGAACGACGAATCCGCCAGCGGGCACGCCGAGTGGCCGGTCGGGTTCTCCGCCGACAATGCGATCGCCTATCTCAACGTCGAACAGGCGGAAGGCCCCGACCGCATCGTTGCGTATGACGTGGCGACGGGCAAGCGGACCACGGTCCTTGCCGACGAGACCGGCGACCCGGTGGTCCTCCATGCCCCTGGAACGCGGGTGCCGGTGGGCGCCCTGTTCCTCGATGGCCGCCCGCGGACCGCGTTCTTCGATCCGGAGTCCGAACATGCACGCCTGTACCGCAGCCTCGAGGCCGCGTTCGAAGGCCATGCCGTGTACATCACGTCCAGCACGGCCGACGGGCGCAAGGTGCTGGTGCAGGTCTGGAGCGATCGCAATCCCGGCGATTTCTATGTCTACGACACGGTGGACAAGAAGGCCGCATACGTCGTTGCGCGCGCGCAGTGGTTCGATCCCGCGAAGATGGCCGAGCGCCGCCCGGTCAGCTTCGAGGCGCGCGACGGTCTGAAGCTGCAGGGCTTCGTCACGATTCCCGCCGGATCCGATGGCCGCGGCCTGCCGATGGTGGTGTTGCCGCACGGCGGGCCCTTCGGCATCTACGACAGCTGGGGCTTCGACACCGAGGCGCAGCTGCTTGCCGACGCCGGCTATGCGGTGCTGCAGGTGAACTTCCGCGGCTCCGGCAGCCAGGGCCGCGCCTTCGAGCACGCGGGCGCGCGCGAATGGGGCGGCGCGATGCAGGACGACATCACCGATGCCACCCGCTGGGCGGTGGCCCAGGGCATCGCCAACGCCAGCCGGATCTGCATCTACGGCAGCAGCTATGGCGGCTACGCGGCGCTGATGGGCGCGGTGAAGGAGCCCACCCTGTACCGCTGTGCGGCGGGCAACGTCGGTGTCTACGACCTGCCGACCATGCACACGCACGGCGACGTGCAGAAGCGCGGTTCGGGCGTGACCTACCTGAACGAGTGGATCGGCGATCGTGACGTGCTCGGCGCCGTGTCGCCCACGCGCATGGCCGATCGGATCAAGGTGCCGGTGTTCCTGGCGGCGGGCGGCAAGGATGAGCGCGCACCCATCGAACACAGCAAGCAGATGGAGCGCGCCCTGGTGAAGGCGGGCGTGCCGGTCGAAACGGCCTACTTCCCGACCGAAGGGCATGGTTACTACGACGACGCCAACCGGTACGAGTACTACAGCCAGCTGCTCGCCTTCCTGGGCAGGCACCTGGGCGGCAGGACTGCGACCGAACGATAGGGCCGGTGCCTTGGGCCGGGGTTGCGTGGCTGCTGTATCGCAACGGCGGGAAGCGGGACGCCTGACCTTCCGCCTTTGCGCCCGCCGCCGCCGGCCCCTACCATCGGGACTTTCCGTCCGGAGTCCCGATCCATGCCGCGCATCGCCCTGTTGAGCCTGTGCCTGTTCGCCGCGCTGCCCGCGGTCGCCGATGCCCGCGGCCTCGAGGCGCGCGACCTCGCCGCCATGGAGCGGGTGTCTTCGCCGACGCTGTCGCCGGACGGCAGGCACCTGGTGTTCGCGCAGCGCACGGTCGATCTCGAAGCCAACAGCGCGTCTTCCGCCCTGTACGCGCGCAACCTGGTGACCCGCGACCTCGCGTCGCCCAGGCGGCTCACGCCGCAGGGCTGGAGCGTCAATTCGCCTTCGTTCTCGCCCGATGGCGCCACGGTCTATTTCCTCAGTGCGAAGAACGGCTCGCAGCAGCTCTACGCGATCCCGCTGGCCGGCGGCGAGCCGCGCCAGCTGACCGCGTTCGAGGCCGATGTCGGCACCTACCACGTCTCGCCGGACGGCAGCCGCATCGCGTTCAGTGCCGATACCTTCGGCGACTGCGGCGCGGACTTTGCGTGCACGAAGGCGCGACTGGATCAACGCGAAGCCTCCAAGGCCAGCGGCGTGGTCTACGACCAGCTGTTCGTCCGCCACTGGGACACCTGGGCCGATGGCCGCCGCAACCGCCTCTTCGTCGCCACGCTGCCGGGTGCAAAGGACAAGCCGGCCGCCGCCGCCACCGCGGTCAGCGGCGCGCTTGACGGCGACGTGCCGGGCAAGCCGTTTGGCGGCGCCGGTGACTACGCATGGGCGCCGGACGGGGCCAGCATCGTGGCCAGCGTGAACGTGGCCGGCCGCGAAGAGGCCTGGTCGACCAACTACGACCTGTTCCGCCTGGACGCCGCGGGTTCCGCGGCGCCGGTCAACCTGACTGCAGACAACAAGGCCTGGGACGCCGGCCCGGTGTTCAGTGCCGACGGCCAGACCCTGTTCTATCGCGCCATGGCGCGCCCCGGCTTCGAGGCCGACCGCTATGCACTGATGGCGCTGGACCTCGCCAGCGGCGAGCGCCGGGAAATCGCGCCCGACTGGGACCGTTCGCCCAGCAGCATCACACCGTCGCCCGACGGCCGCGAGCTGTACGTGGCGGCGCAAGACACCGGCGAATACCCGCTGTTCACCGTCGACATCGCGAGCGGCGAGGCCACGCGCCTGGTCGATGGCGGCAGCGTGTCCTCGTTCGAAGTCGCCGGCGACAGCCTGGTCTTCAGCCGCAACGCCATCGACACCGGCGACGTCATCTACGCGGCCTCGCTTGATGGCCAGGGCCAGCGCGCGATCACCCCGACGGCGGCTGAGCGCCTGCCCGGCGTCGACTTCGGCGCCTTCGAGCAGTTCAGCTTCAAGGGCGCGGACGACGCCACCGTGCACGGCTACGTGGTCAAGCCCTGGAACTTCGAGGAGGGCCGCGAGTATCCGGTGGCCTTCCTGATCCACGGCGGCCCGCAGGGCAGCTTCGGCAACGGCTGGAGCTACCGCTGGAACCCGCAGACCTATGCCGGCCAGGGCTATGCCGTGGTGATGATCGACTTCCACGGCTCCACCGGCTACGGCCAGGACTTCACCGACGCCATCACCGGCAACTGGGGCGATGCGCCGCTGGTCGACCTGCAGAAGGGCTGGGCGGCCGCACAGGAAAAGTACGACTACCTTGATGGCGACCGCGCCTGCGCGCTCGGCGCCAGCTACGGCGGCTACATGATCAACTGGCTGGCCGGCAACTGGTTCGACCGCCAGGGCAACGCGCCGTTCAAGTGCCTGGTCAACCACGACGGCGTGTTCGACACCCGCTCGATGGGCTACGTGACCGAGGAGCTGTGGTTCACCGAGTGGGAGAACGGCGGCACGCCGTATGACAACCCTGAGGCCTACGAGAAGTTCAATCCGGTCAACCACGTGTCGAAGTGGAAGGTGCCGATGCTGGTGGTGCAGGGCGAGAAGGACTACCGCGTGCCGGTGGACCAGGGCCTGTCGGCGTTCACCGCGCTGCAGCGCAGGGGAATCGAGTCGAAGCTGCTGTACTTCCCCGACGAGAACCACTGGGTGCTCAAGCCGCAGAACAGCATCCTCTGGCATGACACCGTCAACGCCTGGCTGGAACAGCACATCGGCGAATAGGCGTTGCCGCGCGCGGCCGGCCCGATGCCGGCCGCGCGTAACGCTGCATACTTTTGATTCGCAGCCATGGCTGCTCCTACACGACCGACAGGAACCTGCCGATGGCACCTGCATCCACCGCGCCCGACGCCTCCGCCGAAGCCGCCGCCATCGACGCCATGGATCCGGCCGCTGCGGGCGATGCGATCGATGCCGTCGCCCCGCTGATCACCAACGACATCGTCGTGTTCGGCCTGATCGCCGCGTCGCTGGGGCTGATCTTCTGGCTGGCTTCCGGGCCGACGCCGTTCTGGAAGAAGTTCTTCGCCTGGGTGCCGGCACTGCTGCTGTGCTATTTCGTGCCTGCGATCTACAACACCGCCGGGCTGATCGATGGCGAAAGCAGCGCGCTCTACAACCCGGTTGCCAGCCGCGTATTGCTGCCGGCGGCCCTGGTGCTGCTGACGCTGTCCATCGACCTCAAGGGCGTACTCAAGCTCGGGCCGCGGCTGCTGTTCGTGTTCTGCGCAGGCACCCTGGGCATCGCCCTGGGCGCCTTCACCAGTTTCCAGCTGATGGAGTGGTTCTGGCCGGAGGCCGTGGCCGGCGACACCTGGAAGGGCATGGCCGCGCTGTCGGGCAGCTGGGTTGGCGGCGGCGCCAACATGGTGGCGATCCGCGAGATCTACGAGGTCGACGCGACCCTGTTCGGCCAGTTCGCGGTCGTCGACGTCGCCATCGCCAGCCTGTGGCTGGCCACCCTGCTGTTCCTGGCCAACCGCGCGCCGCAGATCGACGCCCGCACCGGCGCCGACACCCGCGCCATCGACGAGATGAAGGACCGCATTTCGGCCTACGAGGCAGCCAACGCCCGCATCCCCACGCTCACCGACCTGATGGTGATCGTGGGCGTGGCATTCGGTCTGGTCGGCCTGGCGCATTTCGTCGCCGACCCGGCCTCGGCCTGGTTCAAGGCCAACGCACCATGGTCCAGCCAGTTCAGCCTCGACGCGCCCTTCGTCTGGGTGATCGTGCTGTCCACGCTGGGCGGCCTGCTGCTCAGCTTCACGCCGATGCGTCGCCTGGAGAACGCCGGCGCATCGAAGCTGGGTACGGTGTTCCTCTACTTCCTGATCGCCTGCATCGGCATGCAGATGGACTTCTTCAAGCTCGCCGAGCGCATGGAGCTGGTCCTGATCGGCCTGATCTGGATGGCGGTTCACATCCTCGTGCTGTTCGCCGCGGCGAAGCTGGTGCGGGCACCGCTGTTCTATTTCGCGGTGGGTTCGCAGGGAAACATCGGCGCTGCCGCATCCGCGCCGGTGGTGGCCGCCGCCTTCCATCCGACGCTGGCGCCCGTGGGTGTTCTGCTGGGGACAGTGGGCTACGCCACCGGCACCGTGGTCGCCTACGGCATCGGGCAGGTCCTGCGGGTGATGGCCGGGGCATGAGCGACGCCCCGGGGCTGCACGCGCGCTGGAATGAGGCCGGCGATCCGCGCCCGTTGGAATTGACCATCCTCATGCCCTGCCTCAACGAAGCCGAGACGCTGGCGGAGTGCATTGGCATGGCGAAGTCCTTCCTCGCCGCATTCCGCGTGGACGGGGAGGTGCTGGTCGCGGACAACGGCAGCACCGACGGTTCTCTGGAGATCGCCGGGCGCGAAGGCGCTCGCGTGGTCGAAGTTGCGCAGCGTGGCTACGGTGCCGCGCTGCTGGCCGGCATTGGCGCCGCGCGTGGTCGCTATGTGGTGATGGGAGATGCCGACGCCTCCTACGACTTCGCGCGGCTTGATGCATTCGTCCAGGCCCTGCGCAACGGCAGCGACCTGGTGATGGGCAACCGTTTCAGCGGCGGCATCGCGCCGGGGGCGATGCCCTTCCTGCACCGCTACCTCGGCAACCCGGTGCTCAGCTTCCTGGGCCGGCTGTTCTACGGGATCGGGGCGCGTGACTTCCACTGCGGACTGAGGGGCTTCGACCGCGAGCGCATCATGGCACTGGGCCTGGTGGCACCGGGAATGGAGTTTGCGAGCGAAATGGTGGTCAAGGCGTCGCTCGCCAACTATCGCATCAGCGAGGTGCCTACAACCCTCAAGCCGGACGGGCGTACGCGCGCGCCCCACCTGCGGACCTGGCGCGACGGTTGGCGGCACCTGCGCTTCCTGCTGGTGCACAGCCCGCGCTGGCTGTTCCTGGTGCCTGGCATCGCGCTGGCCGCGGTGGGAGCGCTGGGAATGGTGGTGATCGCGATGCGCAGCGTCAGCATCGGCGGGGTCAACCTCGATATCCATACCCTGTCCTATGCCGGGGCTGCGGTCATCCTGGGCATGCAGATGGTGCTGTTCGCGATCCTTGCCAAGGCGGTCGGTGTCCGCAACGGTTGGCTTCCCGACGGAGGGTGCGGGAAAGGCCTGTTGCCGGTGCTGACGCTTGAGCGCTGTCTGGTTGTGGCGGTGCTGCTGTTCCTGGCCGGCGTGGCAATGTCGCTGTATGCGGTATACCTGTGGTCCGCGCACCAGTTTGGTCCCCTGGATCCGAGGGAGACGATGCGTTGGGTCCTTCCGTCGGTGACCCTGATGGCGGTGGGTGGGGAACTTGGGCTGGCGGCCTTTTTCCTCGAGGCACTGCGTCTTCCCGACGCGCCCCGGGACGCGGGGGATGAATCGCGTTGAGCGTGCACCGTGACGTCAATGCCCAGTACAACCGCACGCATCGCGGAAGCATCACCGACCGCGTGTCAACGCACATGCGCCGGAAGATGTACGCGCGCTTCATTGGCTGCGGCGTGCAGGCCGAAGACACCATCCTCGACGTTGGCGTGACCAGCGACCAGGACCAGCTGGCGTCGAACTACCTGGAGGCGTGGTACCCGCATGGCGAGAGGATCACCGCATGTGGCATCGACGACGCGTCGTTCCTTGAGCAGCTGTATCCAGGCCTGAAATTCGTGCGCGGTGACGGCAAGTACCTGCCCTTCCGGTCCGGCAGTTTCGACTGGGTCCACTCCAGCGCCGTGCTTGAGCACGTGGGTTCGTCGGTGGAACAGGCACGGTTCATCGCGGAGCTGCATCGGGTGTGCAGGCAAGGGGTCTTCGCCACCACGCCCAACCGCTGGTTCCCCGTGGAATTCCACACGGTGCTGCCGCTAGTGCACTGGCTGCCGAAGCGCTGGTTCCGGACCCTGCTGCGCGTATTGGGACACCGTGAACTCGCGCTTGAGGAACACCTGAACCTGATGAGCCGCAGCGACCTTGCGAAGGCCTGCACACACGCCGGGCTGCCGGACTGGCGGATCGACAGCGTGTCGCTTGGCGGCTGGCCCAGCAATCTGTTGCTGCTCGCACGCAAGCACGGCAGCGGCGACCAGGGTGCAAAAGGCGATGTGGCCACTCATGAACGGTGATGCGCCGGCCGCAAGGGCCCCCGCGGTCCTGCCGGGCCTGTTGGCGCTGATTTCCGCCGCACTGTTCGTCCTCGTGGTGTCCTGCCTGCCCGTCGAGATCCTCGCCGGTGCGGGACACGACGATGCATGGTTCTGGCACCGTGCAGAGTCGATCGTCAAAGGCCACTGGCTGGGGCCCTATGACGAGATGACCCTGATGAAGGGGGCCGGTTACCCGCTGTTCCTCGCCGCCGGGCATGCACTCGGGCTTTCAGTGATGACTGCCCAGGCGTTGCTGTATTCGGTTGCGTGCCTCTTGCTGGGTGCCGCCATCTACAGGATCAACGGCCGCCCGTGGTGGGTATTGCTGATGCTGCTTGCCTTGCAGTGGCATCCTGCCGCCTTGTCATGGAGCCGGGTCATCCGCGACAACATCGTGGCGGCGCAGGTGCTGTTGGCGCTGGCGGCGTTGCTGCATTGTCTGTGCGCAATCCGTGCCGGAAAGCATGGCCGGTGGTGGGCGGCCCTGTGTGGCTGGACCCTCGCCTGGCTCTGGTTGACCCGTGAGGACGGGGACTGGGTGTTGCCGGGCCTTCTGGTGCTCGTGCTCGGATTCGCGTGGCAGGTCCGGCAGGACCGGCCGCGGCGGCGTCAGCTGGCCATGGGCGCGCTGGCGGCATTGCTGGCGTTCGCGTCGCCGCTTGCGCTGGTGGCAATGGCCAACCAGGGGAAATACGGCGTATTCGTCACCAATGATTTCCGCGGCGGGGCCTTCGGCGACGCGATGGCGGCACTGCAGCGCGTTCGCGTCGGCGAGCCGGTCGCCTACGTGCCCGTGCCGGGCGCGGTGCGCGAGGCTGTTTATATCGCCAGCCCCGGCTTCGCCCGCCTGCGCTCCAAGCTGGAGGCCGATGGCCAATCCTGGAGACAGCCGGACTGTGGGGACCAGCAGCAGAACTGCGGTGATTACGGCGCTGGAGCTTGGCCATGGGCATTGAGGGCCGCGGTCGCGTCCATCGGCGCCTACGCAGACGCTCCTGCTGCCGAGGCGTTCTATCGCCAGCTTGCCGATGAGGTCGCGGGCGCCTGCGACGAAGGCCGCCTGGATTGCGTGCGTGGTGCGTTGGGGCTGATGCCCGCCATGACCGACGGGCAGTGGCGCAGCCTGCCATCCCACATGGGCAGGGCGGTATCGCTGCTGACGTGGCAGGGACGACGCGACGGTTGGGGCGGCGGGCACATGAAGGTGCCCGCCGTCAGCCCCATGTGGATGTTCGTCGGGCGCCCACGGGTGCTCGAGGATGAAAGGCTGTTGGGTGACCTGGTCGCGGGCTGGTACCACGGGCGGGACGGGGGGTGGATCCGGCTGGCATGCGACGATGAGCGTGGAGTCGCGCCAGTCGCGCGCATGCCCAGCCAGGATGTTGCGGCGCATTTCAATGACCCGATGGCCCAGGCGAGCCGCTTCGAGGTCGTGGTGCCGGCCATCGAAGGCTGCGCGCTCGAATCCATACAGGGCACGGACAGGGCGCGATTCTCAGAAATTGCGGACATGCGCCGTGATTTCGCGTTTGAATCCGGCCACCTGCACATCGACAAGCTTCGCACTGGTATCCCGCAGTCGGCGCAGGCGCATCCTGCGGCCAGGACGGTTCGCGCCTGGATCAGCCGCATCCACGCTTTTGCCTTGCCCTGGCTTGCCGGCGCAGGGCTGGTCGCATTCGCCTGGGTCACGGCCCGTGCTGTCAGGCGGCGTCGGTTGGAGCGTGGTTGGCTGCTTGCCGCTGCGGCGTGGACCCTGGTCGGCGCGCGGTTGCTGTTGCTTGTCCTGGTTGAAGCGTCCGCCTTTCCGGCCATCCGCATCCATTACATGCAGCCCGCGTTCCCGCTCCTGACGCTGGCTGCACTGGCATCGATGGGCCTGCTGTGGCAGGCCCGTGGCCGCAGGAATCGCCACTGAGACTCGAGGCGCGCCGGCCTCGCGACGCCCTGCTAGCAGCAGCGAAACCCGCCGCGCCCGCCGTAGCGGGCTTCCTGGCGCTCGCGGAAGAAGGTCGGGTAGTCCATCGGCTCCCGGTCCGGGTGTTTTTCCAGCACGTGGCGCACGTAGTTGTCGTAGTCCGGGATGCCGCAGCACAGCCGGGCGGTCTGCACCATCCTCCGCCACACACGCTTGTGCGTGGCGAAGTGGTCCAGCGTGACCAGCTGCCCGGACATCAGAGCCAGACCTTCTGCTGTTCTTCGGTCAACGCGACGTAAGGCGTCTCGCGATCGGTGCGCGCCGGGTTCGCGCGCGCCTTGCGGACGGCGCCGACCGAGTAGAACAGGATCGCCAGCACCACGAACATGAAGAGCGCCGTCAGGCCCGCGTTGACGTAGTTGTTGATCATGATCTGCTGCATGCCGCCGAAGTCCTTCGACGGCGCGATCAGCTCGCCGGCATCCAGCGCCGCGCGGTACTTGTTGGCCTGGGCCATGAAGCCCACGCCCGGATTGCCGTCGAAGATCTTGATCCAGCCCGCGCTGAGCGTGCAGAGCAGCAGCCACACCGTGGGCACGATCGACACCCAGGCGTAGCGGTCCTTCTTCATCTTGAACAGGACCACCGTGCACAGCATCAGCGCGATGCCGGCCAGCATCTGGTTGGCGATGCCGAACAGCGGCCACAGCATGTTGATGCCGCCCAGCGGGTCGGTGACGCCCTGGTAGAGGAAGTAGCCCCACAGCGCCACGCAGCCCGCGGTGGCGACCAGGTTGGGCACCCAGGCGTCGGTCCTGCGCATGACCGGCACGAAATTGCCGAGCAGGTCCTGCAGCATGAAGCGCCCGGCGCGCGTGCCGGCGTCGACCGCGGTGAGGATGAACAGCGCCTCGAACAGGATCGCGAAGTGGTACCAGAAGGCCATCATGCCTTCGCCCGGGATCACCGCGTGGAAGATCTGCGCGATGCCCACCGCCAGCGTCGGCGCGCCGCCGGCGCGGGAGATGATCGAAGCCTCGCCGACGTCGTTGGCGGTCTGGATCAATACGTCCGGCGTGACCACGAAGCCCCAGCTCGACACGACCTGTGCGACCGCGGCCGGGTCGGTGCCGATGATCGCCGCCGGGCTGTTCATGGCGAAGTACACGCCCGGGTCGATGATCGAGGCTGCGACCATGGCCATGATCGCCACGAACGATTCCATCAGCATGCCGCCGTAGCCGAGGTAGGGCGCGTGGCGCTCGTTGGCCATCAGCTTGGGTGTGGTGCCCGAGGCGATCAGCGCGTGGAAGCCCGACACCGCGCCGCAGGCGATGGTGATGAACAGGAAGGGGAACATCGAGCCCTTCCACACCGGGCCGGTGCCGTCGGTGAACTGGGTCAGCGCGGGCATGCGCAGCTCCGGCATCACGATCAGGATGCCGACCGCCAGGCCCAGGATCACGCCGATCTTCAGGAAGGTGGACAGGTAGTCGCGCGGCGCCAGCAGCAGCCATACCGGCAGCACCGCCGCCACGAAGCCGTAGCCGATCAGCATCCAGGTGATCTGGGTGCCGGTGAAGGTGAAGGCCGGACCCCACGTGGGATGCGCGGCGACCTGGCCGCCGTACCAGATCGCGGCCATCAGCAGCACCAGGCCGATCACCGAGATCTCACCGATCTTTCCGGGCCGGAGGTAGCGCATGTACAGGCCCATGAAGATCGCGATCGGCATCGTCGCGATCACGGTGAACATGCCCCAGGGACTCTCGGCCAGGGCTTTCACCACGATCATCGCCAGCACCGCCAGGATGATGATCATGATCAGGAAGGCGCCGAACAGCGCGATGGTGCCGGGCACCTGGCCCATCTCCTCGCGCACCAGGTCGCCGAGCGAGCGGGCGTCGCGGCGGCTGGAGACCACCAGCACCATGAAGTCCTGCACCGCGCCGGCCAGCACCACGCCAACGATCAGCCACAGGGTGCCGGGCAGGTAGCCCATCTGCGCCGCCAGCACCGGGCCGACCAGCGGGCCGGCGCCGGCGATCGCGGCGAAGTGGTGCCCGAACAGCACGTGCTTGTTGGTGGGCACGTAGTCGAGGCCGTCGTTGTTGATCATCGCCGGGGTGGCGCGGGTCGCGTCCAGCCCGAAGACCCGGTCGGCGATGAATCGTGCGTAGAAGCGGTACGCCACCAGGTAGATCGAGACCGCCGCGACCACGATCCACAGCGCGTTGATCGGCTCGCCGCGGCGCAGGGCCACCGTACCGAGGCAGAACGCGCCAAGCAGGGCGAGCGCCGCCCAGGCCAATTTCCCGAGTCCACCTTTCATGCGATTCCCCGTCCGGTTGCAGGCTGTCCCCAAGGGTCTACCCAAGGCGGGGCGCGGTCAATCGCGGATGCTGCAATGCGGGAGAAAGCGCCCTAAGACTTTGGTCGCGGTCCGCCGTGGCGATTCAGAGCCAGCGCACCTTGCGCAGGTACGCGTACAGGCCGGCCACCACCACCACCACCGCGCCCACGAGCACCGGGTAGCTGAAGCGCCCGGCCAGCTCCGGCATGTGCGCGAAGTTCATGCCGTACCAGCTGGTGATCAGGGTGGGCGCGGCCAGCAGCGCGGCCCAGCCGGCGAGGCGTTTCACGACCTCGCCCTGTGCCAGCGTCACCAGCGCCTGGTTGACGCTGATCGCGGTGCCCAACATGTCGCGGAGCATGTCGATGCTGTCGTTGATCCGCACCGAATGATCGAGCACGTCGCGCAGGTACAGGCGGATCTCGTCGTGCAGCAGCGGGGTGTTGCTGCGCAGCAGCTGCGAGAGCACGTCCTGCATCGGGGTCAGGGCCACGCGCATGTAGGTCAGTTCGCGCTTGAGGTCGTACAGGCGGCGCACGATGCCGCGGTGGAAGGTGTCGCGGAAAATGTCCTGTTCCAGCGCAAGCAGCGTCGCCTTGAACTCGTCCACGATCGGCACGTAGTCGTCGACGATGGCGTCGAGCACCGCATACAGGGCGAAGCCGGGACCCAGCCCGAGCAGCCCCGGGTTGCGCTCCACCCGCGCCCGCGCCGGGGTGTAGGACGCCGAGGCGCCATGGCGCACGGTCACCAGGTAGCGTGCGCCGAGGAAGGCATGGGTTTCGCCGTAGCGGATGCGTTCGTCGGCCACCTGCGCGGTGTTGGTCGTGACGAACAGCGAGTCGCCATAGGCCTCCAGCTTCGGGCGCTGGTGGGCGTGGTGGGCGTCCTCGACGGCCAGCGCATGCAGGTC
This sequence comes from Luteimonas changyuni, assembly GCF_039548395.1. Lineage (NCBI taxonomy): Bacteria > Pseudomonadati > Pseudomonadota > Gammaproteobacteria > Lysobacterales > Lysobacteraceae > Luteimonas > Luteimonas changyuni. The sequence continues at coordinate 92,123 of NZ_JBCLUZ010000003.1, read as the reverse complement.
GAACTCCTCCTGCAGCTTGGCCAGCACCGCTTCGTCGGGCTCGAACAGTCCGACCCAGACGAAGCTGCCGTCGTCGATCGCAAGCACATCGCTGATTTCATCGAGGCCGATGTCGCGCCGCCGGCCTTCGCGGTCATACGCGGCGCTGTTGATGACGCAGGCGGGCAGCGGCGGCGCGGGGGCGGTCATCGCGCCGTCATGCGCCTTCGCGCCGGGGGCGACGAAGGACCGCCAACAGGGCCAGGTGCAGCGGCAGCATGAGCGCGATCCAGTGGCCATTGCGTTGCGACTGCAGCGGCATCCACAGCAGGAAAGGTGACAGCAGCACCAGCGCGGCGACGATCCCCGACACGATCCGGAACGCCGTGCCGCCTTCGCCACCACGTGCGACGCGCCATGCGCCCGGGAGCAGCAGCAGGCACAGCGGATTGAACAACAACAGGTTGTGGTTGGCCCAGCCGAAGCGGTGCGCGGTACCCAGCCAGATGTACAGCATGAGCGCGCCGACCAGGGCGCAGGCCAGCCAGGTTGCCATCGCCGCCCAGGCCACGGCGCGCGGGTGCCCGCGCTGCGACCAGGCGAGTGCGGCCAGCGCGAGTCCGGCGACGAGCCACGGGATCCACGCCACCTGTCGCGGTTCGGGCTCGGGGCCGATGCGGTGCGGCAGCAGCGCTTCCTCGGAGGCCACCAGCGGGCGACCGTCGGCATGGCGCACGTCGCGCAGCGCGGTGGCCAAGCGCATCGGCACGAAGGCATCGTCCCAGAGCGCGTTCGGGCGGTCGGCGGCGGGCCCCAGGCCGAGGTCGAAGCCGAGCGCCATCCACGCCGCGGGGCGCGCCAGGCGCACGGCTTCGCTGCGGTAGGTGTTGCCCTGGGAGCGACCCTGCATGTGGCGGCGCAGCGCACCGCCGAGGCTCTCGTCGATGGCGTCGCGCACGCGCGTGGAGCAGTTGTCGGTGAAGTAGTCGTAGCTGTATTCGGCGTTCTCCGGGCGCGCGTTCCGGGCGAGCCGGGCGGCGAGGCCGGCTGCCTGCGTGGCATCGAGATCAAGCCACTGGATCGACACGCCGCGGCCGACGTCGCGATAGTAGGCAAGGTCGTCGGCGAGCGGCAGGACGACCAGCCGGTAGCGCATGTCCCCGCGCGCGAACCGGCCCACGAAATCCGGTTCGCCCGGATCGAAGAAGCCGAAGTTGTAGGAGAGCGGCGGGCCGGCCGCCGGGTCATCGACCACGATCGCGTTGTGGCCGAAGCGCTCGAAGAAGATCTCGCCCGGCTGCATGGTGGCCACGCCGATGCGCGGCGCCGCCAGCGCAGGCAGCGCGCAGGCGAGGAGGGCCAGCAGCAGGGCACCGGCCAGGCGGCGGGCAAGCGTCCGCGTGGCGCGTGGCGTGCGATCCGGGCCCGCGGACATGCCGGCCGATGCCCGGCGGGACTCAGTCGCCATGGATCGACAGGTGCAGCGCGTGCAGCCGGCGCGCGTCGGCGCTGGCGACGCGGAAGCTGAAGCGGCCCAACGTCAGCTCTTCGCCGGTTTCGGGCAGGTGGCCGATGGCGGCAGTGACCAGGCCGCCGATGGTGTCGTACTCGTCGTCGTCGAAGTCGGCGCCGAAGCGCTCGTTGAAGTCGTCGATCGGGGTCAGCGCATCGACGACGTACTGGCCGTCGGCCTGGGCGGCGATCTGCGCGTCGGGATCGTTGGCGTCGTCGTGCTCGTCGTCGATCTCGCCGACGATTTCCTCGAGCACGTCCTCGATCGTGATCACCCCGGCGACGCCGCCGTACTCGTCGATCACGATCGCCATGTGGTTGCGCGACTGGCGGAACTCGCGCAGCAGCACGTTGAGCTTCTTCGACTCCGGGATCAGCACCGCCGGGCGCAGCAGCGCGCGCACCGTGCCCGGGCCGTTGTCGGCGACCACGCCGCGCAGCAGGTCCTTGGCCAGCAGGATGCCGAGGATCTCGTCCTTGTCGTCGCCGTGCACCGGGAAGCGCGAGTGGCCGGATTCGACCACCTCCTTCATCAGGTCGATGAAGCGGGATTCGACCGGCAATGAAACCATCTGCGAGCGCGGCACCATGACGTCGCCGACGGTCATGTCGGACACGGCGATGGCGCCTTCCATCATGCGCAGGGTGTCGGCTTCGACCAGGCCGTCGGCCTGGGCATCGCGCAGCAGCTCGATGAGGTCGTCGCGCGTGGTGGGATCACCGGAAATCGCGGAGCTCAGGCGCTCCAGCCAGCCGCGGCGCCGTTCCGGGTGATCCGGACCGGCACCGTTGTTGCCCTGGCTACTACTGTCGTCTTCGGACATCTCGCTCGTGTCATCGCCCTGGGGGAAGGGCGGCCCTGCAGTTTACCGCGTCCGCTCAGGCCACGCGGTAGGGATCGTCGATCCCCAGCCCGGCCAGGATTTCACGCTCCAGCTGCTCCATGGCCTCGGCCTCGACGTCGTTGCCGTGGTCCCAGCCCAGCAGGTGCAGGCTGCCGTGGACGGTCAGGTGGGCGTAATGGGCGGCCAGCGGCTTGCCCTGTTCGCGGGCCTCGCGGGCGATGACCGGCGCGCACAGCACCAGGTCGCCCAGCAGCGGCATGTGCACGCCGGGGGGTAGCTTGATGTCTTCGTCGAGCTCGGCCGGGAAGCTGAGCACGTTGGTGGCGTAATCCTTGCCGCGGTAGTGGCGGTTGAGGGAGCGGCCCTCCTTCGCGTCGACCAGGCGGATGGCGAGGTCGGCTTCGCGGATGCGGCCGGCCAGCGCCGCGGCCACCCACTTGCGGAAGCTCACCGACGCAGGCAGCCCGGCCCGGGGCAGGGCATAGCCCACGGCGACATCGAGGCGGACCGGGCCTTTGGTCATGACCTGCAGTCTACGCCGCGCCGGTGGACGCGTCCTGCGCGTCGCGGCGCTCGTAGGCGTTGACGATGCGCGCCACCAGCGGATGGCGGACCACGTCGCGCGACTCGAAGAAGGTGAAGCTGGCGCCTTCGACGTCGTGCAGCACCTCGACCGCGTCGCGCAGGCCCGACTTCACCGTCTTCGGCAGGTCGATCTGGGTGAGGTCGCCGGTGACCACCGCCGTGCTGCCGAAGCCGAGCCGGGTCAGGAACATCTTCATCTGTTCGATGGTGGTGTTCTGCGCCTCGTCGAGGATCACATAGGCGTCGTTGAGCGTGCGCCCGCGCATATAGGCCAGCGGCGCGATCTCGATGACGTTCTTCTCCAGCAGCCGCAGCACGGTTTCAACGCCCATCATTTCGTAGAGCGCGTCGTACAGCGGCCGCAGGTAGGGATCGACCTTCTGCGACAGGTCGCCGGGGAGGAAGCCGAGCTTTTCGCCGGCCTCGACCGCCGGACGCACCAGCACCAGGCGCTGCACGCGGGATTCGTTGAGTGCCTCGACCGCGCTGGCCACGGCGAGGAAGGTCTTGCCGGTGCCCGCCGGCCCGATGCCGAAGTTGATGTCATGGGTAGCGATGGCGTGCAGGTATTTCTGCTGGTTCGCGCCGCGGCCACGGATGGTGCCGCGCTTGACGCGGATCGCGACGTCCTGGGGCACGAAGTCCGGGTCGGCGTTGCGCGCGGCCTGGACGCCGCCGTCCGCGTCCCGGTCATCCTTCGCGGCGCGGACCGCGTTCAGGCGCAGGTGGATGGCATGGCCATCGAAGGTTTCGCCGCCGGCCTCGTCATAGAGCTCGCGCAGCAGGCGCTCGGCGCCGTCGACGCGTCCGGCATCGTCGCCGGTGACGCGGAATACGTTGCCGCGATTGGCGATTTCGACGCCAAGCGCCAGTTCGATCTGGCGCAGGTGGCCGTCGAAGGGCCCGCTGAGGTTGGCCAGCCGTTCGGTGTCGGCGGGTTCGAGGGTGAAGTCGCGCTGGTATGGGCTGGGCATAGGCGGAGCAGGGTAGCGCGCCGCCCGTCCGGGGACCATGATCGCGGCGCGACGGATGGCTGGGGGACAGGGCCGGCCACGCCCCGGCCGCTGCCTAGCGCGGCGGCGGAGGGTCCGGCCGCCGCCGGGCAGCGCCGGGCAGGCCGCGTGCCAGCAGCACGATGCCGATCCCGGCCATCAGCAGCGATCCAGCCAGCCAGATCCAGCCCACGGCGTCGGCCGCGCCGCCGTCGCGCACCAGGTACATCCAGGTGCGCGCCAGGCCCAGGATGGCCAGCCCGCAAAGCCACAGCCCCAGCGGGTCGAGCCGCCGGCGCGGCGACGGTGCTCCGGGGGCATGCTGATGCCGCGGCGTCACGGCGCCCCTCAGGACCCGGCGGGTGCTTCGGCGGGCGCTTCGGCCGGTGCTTCGACCGTGGCCACCCGGCCACGCAGCGAGTTGCTGAACGCCCCGGTGATCACCACGTCCACGAATTGCCCGATCAGCCGCGTCGGGCCGGCGAAGTTCACCGAACGCATGTTCTCGGTCTTTCCTGTGAGCTCGTTCGGGTCCCTGCGCGACGGACCGGTGACCAGCACCTTCTGCACGCTTCCGAGCATCGCCCGCGAGATGCCCGCGGCGTGTTCGTTGATATGCGCCTGCAGCCGCGACAGCCGCGCGTGCTTTTCCGCGCCGGTCACCTTGTCTTCGAGGTCGGCGGCGGGCGTGCCCGGGCGGCGCGAATAGATGAAGGAAAACGACTGGTCGAAGCCCACGTCCGCGATCAGCTTCATGGTCTTCTCGAAGTCGGCATCGGTCTCGCCCGGGAAGCCGACGATGAAGTCCGAGCTGATCGATATGTCCGGCCGCACCGCGCGCAGCTTGCGGATCTTCTGCTTGAACTCGAGCGCGGTGTAGCCGCGCTTCATCGCCGTCAGGATGCGGTCGCTGCCGGACTGCACGGGCAGGTGCAGGTAGTTGGCCAGCTGCGGCACGTCGCGATAGGCCTCGATCAGCGAATCCGAGAACTCCAGCGGATGCGAGGTGGTGAAGCGGATGCGGTCGATGCCGTCGATCTCGGCGATGGTGCGGATCAGCAGGCCGAGGTCGGCGAACTGCGGCTCGTTCGAGGCCACATGGCCGCCGGAAGGTCCGTCCGCGGCGTCGGCCCCGGCAATCGGCCCGCGGTAGGCGTTGACGTTCTGGCCCAGCAGGTTCACCTCGCGCACGCCCTGCGCGGCGAGCTGCATGACCTCGACCAGCACGTCCTCGAACGGCCGGCTAACCTCCTCGCCGCGGGTGTAGGGCACCACGCAGAACGAGCAGTACTTGCTGCAGCCTTCCATGATCGAGACGAAGGCGCTGGGCCCGTCGGCCCGCGGTTCGGGCAGGCGGTCGAACTTCTCGATCTCCGGGAAGCTGATGTCGACCTGGGGCAGGCCGGTCTCGCGGCGCCCGCGAAGCATCTCGGGCAGCCGGTGCAGGGTCTGCGGTCCGAACACCAGGTCGACGTAGGGTGCGCGCTTCACGATCGCCGCCCCCTCCTGGCTGGCGACGCAGCCGCCGACGCCGATCAGCACCGGGCGGTCGCCCTGCTTGAGGGACTTCCAGCGGCCGAGCTGGCTGAACACCTTCTCCTGCGCTTTTTCGCGGATCGAGCAGGTATTGACCAGGATCACGTCGGCTTCGTCGACGTTCGTGGTGAGTTCCAGTCCGTCCGAGGCAGCCAGCACGTCGGCCATGCGGGCCGAGTCGTACTCGTTCATCTGGCAGCCGTGGGTCTGGATGAACAGCTTGCGCGCGGGCGGGGCGGAGGCTTCGGACGCGGAATCCGGCAGGGTCTGGGTGGTCATGGTGGTTCCGGGGCACGGCGGTGAATCCGGGCCGGATTGCAGATGCGGAGGCGTCAGTCTAAACCCGTCGGCTCCGCCAGGGGCTTTGCGGACCACGGTGCTCGTCGCAGTGATCCTGCAGTGGTTGGCGCGTCGGACGATGGCCGGAGACGCGGCGGGTGGGCGTTTCCCTGGCCATGGTCACGGTTTCAGCCCTTGGCAAGGCCGCCTCAAGCATGGAGACTGCGCGCGATGGAGGGGCGGGGATGAAGTGCTTCGGAAAAATCATCGGGTTCGCCTGCGCGGCGACGGTCGGCCTTGCCTGCATGGCAGCGGCCGGCCAGGCCGTGGCCGGCACCATCTATCGCTGCGACGTGGGCGACGGCGTGGCGAGCTATGTCAGCAAGCGCATCAAGGGCGCAAGCTGCACCGTGGCCAGCACCTACCGGCCCAGCCGCCCGTCGCGTCCCAGCCAGCCGTCCACCACGCCGGGCGCGGTCGGCGCGGTGAACGCATCGACCGCGGTCCAGGGCTCGCCGGCCTCGCTGGATGCCAACGCGCCGTCCACCTTCATGGGCTCCGGTCCCGCGGCACCCGCGGCGGTGCAGGTTCCGTCCGCGCCCTCGTCGGGCAGCGGCTCGCGGCGCCTGGTCCAGGGCCAGGTCTATTCCTACGTCAAGGACGGCGTCCGCCACTACACCAGCCGCAGGCCTGCCGGCGGTGGCGCCTCGGCGCTGCGCACCATCAGCTACAGCTTCTTCGAGACCTGCTACGCCTGCGGCTCGCCGGGCCTCAATTTCGGCAACGTCCGGCTCAACACCAGTTCCTACGATGCCGAGGTCAAGGCGGCGGCGACCGAATTCGGCGTCGAGGAGGCGGTGATCCGCGCGGTGATGCACGCGGAATCCGCCTTCAACCCCAATGCGCTGTCGCGCGTCGGTGCCCAGGGCCTGATGCAGCTGATGCCGGCCACCGCCGACCGCTTCGGGGTCACCAATGCCTTCGATCCGGCGCAGAACATCCGCGGCGGGGTCCGGTATCTGGCCTGGCTGCTCAAGCGCTTCAACGGCGACCTGACCCTGGCCGCTGCGGGCTACAACGCCGGTGAAGGCGCGGTCGATCGCCACAAGGGCGTGCCGCCGTACAAGGAAACCCGGCGCTACGTCGAGCGCGTGGCCGTCCTTGCCGACCGCTATCGGGGACACCAGGCGGCCAATTGAGCGGCCGGCGGGGCGGAATCGCGCCTTCCACGTTGTCCCCTGAATCGGCGTTCCGCTACACTTCATTGTCTTTGGCGGCGGGCCTGCAGGCCGGGCCCCCGCCGGGACAGCGACTTACACATGGCGACCGTACGATCTTTCGGAGTGGCGGATGGGCAATGAAGGGGTTCTGGATCCTGTCGAGGGAGGCACGATCGATCATGGTCGCCGCCGCTTCCTGACAGCCACCACTGCGGTGGTCGGCGCCGCGGGCGCCGGCGTGGCCGTGGTTCCATTCGTCAAGACCTGGTTCCCGAGCCAGCGCGCGCAGCTCGCGGGTGCGCCCGTGACCGCGGACATCAGCGCCCTGGCCGAGGGCGAGCGCCTGGTGTTCGAGTGGCGCGGCCAGCCGATCTGGATCGTCAAGCGCTCGCAGGAAGTCCTGCAGCTGCTGCCGACGCTGGACGACCAGCTGCGCGATCCGATGTCCGAAAACATCGAGCAGCAGCCGGAGTACATCCGCGAGGCGAACCCGGAGCTGCGCTCGCTGAAGCCGGAAATTTCCGTGCTCGTGGGCATCTGCACCCACCTGGGCTGCTCGCCGGAAATGGTCGCCGAGATCCGCCCGGCGCCGTTCGACGCCAACTGGAAGGGCGGCTATTTCTGCCCCTGCCACAAGTCGAAGTTCGACATGGCCGGCCGCGTGTACTCGGGCGTGCCGGCGCCGACCAACCTCGTGGTGCCGCCGCACCATTTCGCGGACGACAACACGATTGTCATCGGCGTCGATCCGCAGGGGGCCGTGTAAGCCATGTCGAACCTGATCACGCGCACCGCCAACAACGTGGCGGACTGGGTCAACGAGCGGGCGCCCGGCATGATGCCGATGTACCGCAAGCACATGACCGAGTACTACGCGCCCAAGAACTTCAACTTCTGGTACTACATGGGCTCGCTGGCCATGCTGGTGCTGGTCAACCAGATCGTCACCGGCATTTTCCTGACGATGCACTACAAGCCGTCCGCGGCCGAGGCCTTCTCCTCGGTCGAGTACATCATGCGCGACGTCGAGTGGGGCTGGCTGATCCGCTACATGCACTCCACCGGCGCGTCGCTGTTCTTCATCGTCGTCTACCTGCACATGTTCCGCGGGCTGATGTACGGCAGCTACCAGAAGCCGCGCGAGCTGGTGTGGATCCTCGGCATGCTGATCTACCTGGTGCTGATGGCCGAGGCCTTCCTGGGCTACGTGCTGCCCTGGGGCCAGATGTCGTTCTGGGGCGCGAAGGTGATCATCTCGCTGTTCGGCGCGATCCCGATCATCGGCAACGGCCTGGTCGAATGGATCATGGGCGACTACCTGCCCAGCGACGCCACGCTCAACCGCTTCTTCGCGCTGCACGTGATCGCGCTGCCGCTGGTGCTGCTGCTTCTGGTCGTGCTGCACCTGGGCGCGCTGCATGAGGTCGGCTCGAACAACCCCGACGGCGTCGACATCAAGAAGGGACCCAAGGGCAATCGCTGGGACGCGACCAAGCCCGCCGACGGCATCCCGTTCCACCCCTACTACACGGTCAAGGACCTGGTGGGCGTGGGCTTCTTCCTGATGATCGCGGCCTTCATCATCTTCTTCGCGCCGGCCTTCGGCGGCTGGTTCCTCGAGCATGACAACTTCACCGAGGCCAACCACCTGGTGACGCCCGCGCACATCAAGCCGGTGTGGTACTACACGCCCTACTACGCGATGTTGCGCGTGGTGCCGGACAAGCTTGGCGGCGTGCTGGTGATGTTCGGCGCCATCGCGATCCTGTTCCTGGTGCCCTGGCTCGACCGCGCCAAGGTCAAGTCCTACCGCTACCGCGGCCTGATGTCGAAGGTGCTGCTCGGCCTGTTCGCGCTCACCTTCATCTGGCTGGGCAAGATCGGCGCCGGCCCGGGTACCGACCCGGTCGAAACCATCGTCGGCCGCTTCCTGACCTTCTTCTACTTCGCCTTCTTCATCACCATGCCGCTGTGGACGAAGCTCGACAAGACCAAGCCGGTGCCGGATCGGGTGACCACGCATGACTAAGCCCATGACCCTCATCAGCCGCGTCGCGGTGTTCGCAGCATCCATGCTGCTCTCGTTCTCGGCGCTGGCCGCGGCCGGCGGCCCGGTCCAGCACGCCGGCACCGACCTCAGCGACAAGGCGTCGCTGCAGCGTGGCGCGCAGCTGTTCATGAACTACTGCTCGTCCTGCCATTCGCTGAAATACCTGCGCTACTCGCGCATGGCCGAGGACCTCGGGCTGACCGAAGACGAGGTGATGACCAACCTCAACTTCACCGGCGCCGCGTTCGGCGAGCAGATCCTGACCGCGATGCCGGCCGAGCACGCCGGCGACTGGTTCGGGATCGTGCCGCCCGACCTCAGCCTGACCTCGCGCGTGCGCGGCGGAGACTGGATCTTCAGCTACCTCAAGTCCTTCTACATCGACGAAGAGCGTCCGCTTGGCTGGAACAACACCGTGTTCCCCAATGCGTCGATGCCGAACGTGCTGTGGGAAATGCAGGGCATCCAGCGCCCGATCTACGGCGGCAAGGACGAGGCCACGGGCGATCCGCTGATCGATCGCCTGGAAGTGGCATCGCCCGGCACCATGGATCCGCTGCAGTTCGACCAGGCCGCGCGTGACATCACCGCGTTCCTCGAGTACGCGGGTGAGCCGGTGGCGGTCAAGCGCGAGGCGATCGGCGTGTGGGTACTGCTGTTCCTCGCATTCTTCACCTTCCTGGCGTGGCTGCTGAAGAAGGAATACTGGAAGGACGTGCACTGAAGGGAGTTGTTCGATGATGGCAGCGAGTCCGCGCATGCGTAATGCACTCACGCTCTTTTCCTCCGCCGATGATGTCCTGTGCCACCGCGTGCGGCTGGTGCTGGCGGCCAAGGGCGTCACCTACGACCTGATCACCGTCGACCCCAAGGACCCGCCCGAGGACCTGCTCGACCTCAATCCCTACCATTCGGTGCCGACCCTGGTGGAGCGGGACCTGGTGCTCTACGCCTCGAGCGTGGTCACCGAATACCTCGACGAGCGCTATCCGCACCCGCCGCTGATGCCGGTCGATCCGCTGTCGCGCGCGCGGCTGCGCCTGGCGATGCTGCGCCTCGAGCACGACTGGGTGCCCGAGGTGCGCACGATCCAGACCGGCACCAAGGCCCAGGCCGATGCCGCGCGCAAGCGCCTGAAGGACCTGCTGACCGCGTCGGTGCCGCTGTTCAAGGCCTACAAGTTCTTCCTCAATCCCGAAATGAGCCTCGCCGACTGCGCGATGGCGCCGATCATCTGGCGCCTGGAAGCGCTTGGCGTGCCGCTGCCGAAGGATGGCAAGGCGATCGAGGACTACGGCAGCCGGATTTTCCGCAATCCCGGGTTCACGCGCAGCCTGACCCCGCAGGAGCGCCACCTGCGCGAGCTGCCGGCCTGACTCCGGCCCGCTCGCGGTAGAATCGGGGCATGAATGACGTGTCCCGGATGACCAGCCACCGCCCCTACCTGCTGCGGGCGCTGTACGAATGGATCGTGGACAACGGGATGACGCCCCACCTGCTGGTGGATGCGCTCGGTCCCGGCGTGCGCGTGCCCCCGCATACCGTGAAGGACGGGCGCGTGGTGCTAAACGTCGCCGAGCGCGCGGTCTCCCGATTGCACATGGACAACGAGTCGGTGAGCTTCACCGCGCGCTTTGGCGGTGTCAGCCATCCCGTGGCCGTGCCGGTGGGCGCAGTGCTGGCCATCTATGCCCGGGAGACCGGCCAGGGCATGGCCCTGCCCGAAGACCAGGTGGACGCCGGTACTGGCGGCAGCGATGGCGACGCGGTGGGCGCTGACGAAGACGGCCGTGCAGCGCCCGCTGGCGACGTCGTACTCGGCGTGGTGCCCGGCGGCGTGGCTGACGAAGCGCCGCGCGAGGATCGCGACGGAAACGATGACGGCGACGGTGACGACGATGGTTCACCCCCTCCGCGGCGCGGTGCGCACCTGCGCGTGATCAAGTAGCCGATCCGGGCGGGTCGGGTGGCCGTGGCTGGCTCAGTCCTCGCCTTGCAGGCTGGACTCCACGGCCGGTGCCGGGCCGGTGAACGACACCAGCCGGTTTCCGTGGAACACCATGCGGCCGCGCTGGCGGTCGGTGCCATCGTGCGAATACTCGAAGCGGAAGCTGCGCTCGAGCCCGAGCCGCCCGTCGCCGCGGCGGCGCAGGCGCAGTCCGATGGCATGCACAGTCTGGTCGAGCAACTGCACGCCGGCGGTACGGCAGGCGGCGTGCCCGACGTCGATGGCGTGTTCGCTGGCCGCGCGGGCCGCGTTCCACCACGCGTAGGCGAGGGCACCGGCTATCATGAGCAGAATAAGGCTGGGCATGGCTGTGCAATCTGGGGCCAAGCCGAAGATTGAGCAAGCCTTTGCGCGGGCTTCACGCACCACATCCCAGTTTCCACCTATGAACAGCCTCCGCGACGCAGATGAAACCCTCGACCTGTCGACGTCCCCGCCGATCGCGCGCGCGTCGACCACGGCCACCGTCGTGCGACCGGCGCTGCCGCGCTACGTCCTGCGCGGCGTGGGCGGGGCGGGCTTCGGCCGCACCTTCCCGCTGGTGGGGCCGACGGTCCTTGGCCGCGCGGCGGACTCCGGGATCCATCTCGACCATCCGGGTATTTCGCGCCAGCACGTCCGGCTGACGCCGACCGTGGAAGGCCTGCTGGTGGAAGACCTCGACTCCACCAACGGCTGGCTGCTCAACGAGGAGCCGCGGGAACGCGCCTGGGCGCGGCACGGCGACGAACTCGGCTTCGACGTGCTGCGCTTCCGCGTCGTAGCGCCGGGCGCTCCGCTGGAACGGCCGCGGCCGGGCGCCACGCAGCGGCGCCCGGCGGGGGTGTCCGCGTGGTGGTGGGTCGCCGCGGTCGCCGTCCTGGGGGCAGCGGCGTGGCTGCTGCTGCGTTAGGCAGGAACCGGCCCGAGTTTCAGCGAGAGGTCGACTGCCTGCACGTGTTTGGTCAGCCCACCGATCGAGATGCAGTCGACGCCGTCGGCGGCGATCGCGCGCAGTGAATCCAGGTCGACCCCACCCGACACCTCGAGCGGGATCCGCCCGGCCGTGATGCGCACCGCCTCGCGGCGGGCGTCGGCGTCGAAGTCATCGATGAGGATGCGGTCGCAGCCGGCCTTGAGCGCGTCGCGCAGCTCGGCCAGGGTCTCGACCTCGACGATCAGCGGCAGCCGCGGCTGGCTGGCGCGCGCGGCGGCGATGGCCGCGGCGATGGAGCCGGCGGCGCGCACGTGGTTTTCCTTCAGCATCACCGCGTCGTGCAGGCCCATGCGGTGGTTGTCGCCGCCTCCCACCCGGACCGCGTACTTCTGCGCGATGCGCAGGCCGGGCAGTGTCTTGCGGGTGTCGAGGATGCGCGCACGCGTGCCGCGCACTGCTTCCACGTGGGCTGCCACGGCGGTCGCCGTGCCCGACAGCGTCTGCATGAAGTTGAGCGAGGTGCGCTCGGCGCTGACCAGGGCGCGGGTACGGCCGCGCAACGTGGCAAGCACGGTGCCGGCACGCACGTGGTCGCCCTCGGCGACGCGCCAGTCGATGGCCACGTCCGGGTCCAGCGCGCGGTGACAGGCGTCGAACCACGGCCGGCCGCAGACCACGGCGTCTTCCTTGCACAGCAGGTAGGCCGATTCCGGCGCGTCTGGCAGCAGGGCGGCGGTGACGTCGCCGCTGCCGATGTCTTCGGCCAGGGCGCGCTCGACGTCGGCGGAGACGGTGGCGGCCGGTGGTACGGCAATGGCGGCGGATCCCGGGCCGCCGGACACGGTGCCGGGCGAAACCCCGGCTGGGGCGGCGTCCGGACCCGGGCCGACGGCGCTCATGCGCCCGGGAAGCCGCCGATCTGCGCGGTGGCGATCGCGTCCTCGGCCAGCAACACCGGGATGCCGTCGTCGACGCGATAGACCGTGCGCCGGTCGCGGGTGACCAGGGCTTCGCGCAGCGGCTCGGCCTGCACGGCTTCGTCGCCGCGCTGCACGCCACCGGCGGTGATGGCGCGGTTCAGCGCTTCGAGCCCTGCAGGTTCCAGCAGCGCCAGCGGCTGGCGGCTGGCGGGGCAGACGAGGATGTCGAGCAGCTTGCGGTCCATGGCGGTACGTCGCGGCGTGGGGCCGCTAGAATACGTCTTTGCCACCGGGGACGGCCAATGACCGCCACCAACAGTCCGCCCGTCGTCGGCGTCGTGATGGGTTCGCGATCCGACTGGGACACCATGCAGCACGCGGTGCAGAAGCTCGAAGAGCTCGGCATCGCGCACGAGGTGCGCGTTGTTTCCGCGCACCGCACGCCCGACGTGCTGTTCGAGTACGCGGCCGGCGCGCGCGACCGCGGCCTGAAAGTGATCATCGCCGGTGCCGGCGGTGCCGCCCACCTGCCGGGGATGATCGCGTCCAAGACGCCGCTGCCGGTGCTGGGCGTGCCGGTGCAGTCGAAGGCGCTCAACGGCATGGATTCGCTGCTGTCGATCGTGCAGATGCCGGCCGGCGTGCCGGTGGCCACGTTCGCGATCGGCAATGCCGGCGCGGCCAATGCGGCCCTGTTTGCCGCCGCGCAGCTGGCCGCGGCAGGCGATGCGGACGTCGCGGCTGCGCTGGACGCCTTCCGCCAGCGCCAGACCGAAGACGTCGCCGCCGGCGACGACCCGCGCCTGTGAGCGCCGGCGTCCGGCGCGAGATGCGCGCGATGACCACCGTCGGCATCCTTGGCGGCGGCCAACTGGCGCGGATGATGGCCCTGGCCGGGGCTCCTCTGGGCCTGCGCTTCAGGGTGATGGACACCAGCGCCGAGGCCTGCGCCGGACAGCTCGCGCCGCTGGTGGTGGGTGACTACCGCGACGCCGGAGTGCTGGCGGAGTTCGCGGCCGGCATCGACATCGCCACCTTCGACTTCGAGAACGTGCCCGCCGGGTCCGCAGAGTGGCTGGGCGAGCGGGTGCCGCTGTTCCCCAACCCGCGCGCGCTTGGCACCAGCCAGGACCGGCTGGCCGAGAAGACCCTGTTCGGCGAGCTTGGCATCCCGGTGCCGGGCTACGTGCCGGTCGATACCCGCGCGGAACTCGACGCCGCGGTGGCTGGGCTCGGCGTGCCCTGCATCCTCAAGACCCGGCGCCTGGGCTATGACGGCAAGGGCCAGTTCCGGATCCGCGCGCTGGCCGATGCCGCGGCGGCCTGGGAGGCGCTTGGTGCCCAGGCAGCCACCGTCGGCCTGATCCTCGAAGCCTTCGTGCCTTTTGAGCGCGAGCTGAGTGTCGTCGCCGTGCGCGGCCGCGACGGCGAATTCCGCACCTGGCCGCTGACGGAGAACTGGCACGTCGATGGCGTGCTGTCGGCCAGCCTTGCGCCGGCGCGCGTCGCGCCTGCGCTGGAAGCCCGCGCGGTGGAGCACGCCCGCGCGCTGGCGGAAGCCCTGGATTACGTCGGCGTGTTCGCACTGGAGCTGTTCTGCCGGGATGGCGAACTGCTGGCCAATGAAATGGCGCCGCGGGTGCACAACTCGGGCCACTGGACGATCGAAGGCGCCGAGACCTCGCAGTTCGGAAACCACCTGCGCGCCGTGCTCGGGCTGCCGCTGGGCGCAACGCGCGCGCTGGGCCGCAGCTGCATGCTCAACTGGATCGCCGACATGCCGGACCCCGCCGCGGTGCTGGCCGAGGCCGGTGGCCATTGGCATGACTATGGCAAGACCGCGCGCCCTGGGCGCAAGGTCGGCCATGCCACCCTGCGCGCGGATGGCGACGGGGAGCTGGCCGATGCCCTGGCGCGCGTTGGCGCCGCGCTGGGCCGCGAGGCCCAGGTCGCACCCGTGATCGCCCGCCTGCAGGAACGCCCGCCGCTCCTGTAATCGTCGGAACCGCGACAGCGGCGATCAGGCTCGGCGGGCGCCGCGATCGCAGCTGTAGCTGCTCCCACAAGAGCAGCTTCCGTGGGAGCGGCCATTCTGTGGGAGCGGCCATGGCCGCGATGGCAGCATCCACACACGCACTTCTGTGGGAGCGGCCATTGCCGCGATCGCCGCTATGACGGCTTCCACACCCTGTTGCTTGAGCTCCGCGGCTAGCGGAGGTTCGAGGCGACGAAGCTCCAGTCCACCAGGTTCCACGCCGCTTCGATGTAGCGTCCGCGGGCTTCACGGTAGTCCAGCAGGTAGGCGTGTTCCCACAGGCTCAGCGCCAGCAGGGGCCGGTCGTCGCCGGTGAGCGGTGATGCAGTGTTGGCCGTCAGCGCCAGAGTGAGCGAGCCGTCCGGCCGCTGCAGCAGCCAGATCCACCCGGACCCCTGCAAAGAGCAGGCCACCGCCGCGAAGCGCTGGCGGAAACGCGCCATGTCGCCAAACCTGCGCACCAGTGCATCGGCCAGTTCACCCTCCGGCTCGCCGCCGCCGCCGGCCGCGGCCGGCTTCAGGCAGCGCCACTGGAACGCCAGGTTCCAGGCCTGTGCCGCGTGCTGCTGCAGCGCGCCCTGGGCGCCGCGCACCAGCTCTTCAAGCGTGGCCGAGCCCATCCCCGCCGCCGGCGCCAGGGCGTTGACGGCTTCGATGTGGGCACGATGGTGGCGACCGTGGTGGAGGTCGAGGGTATCGCCCGAGATGTGCGGCTCGAGCGCGGTGCGGTCCCAGGGCAGGGCGGCAAGTTCAATGGCCATGGACGCTACAATAGCGCGATCCCCATCACGCGCTGCGCGGCCACGGCCCGCTGCGCACCACGTCGGAGCCCCCATGGCCATCGTCGAAAACATCCAGGCCGAAATCAGCGGCCATCCCATCGTCCTGTTCATGAAGGGCACGCCGCAGTTCCCGATGTGCGGCTTCTCCAGCCGCACCGTGGCTGCGCTGCGCGAAGCCGGCGCCGACATGGCGACCCTGCACAGCGTCAACGTGCTCGAAGACCCTGAAGTCCGCGCCAACCTGCCGCGCATTTCCAACTGGCCGACCTTCCCGCAGCTGTTCATCAACGGCGAGCTGATCGGCGGCTGCGACATCACCATGGAGCTGTTCGAGTCCGGTGAGCTGGCGCGCATGGTCGCGGAGACGCAGAAGGCGTGAGTACGCCCCCGGCCGCCGCGGAGGCGCCCGTCGCGGCGGCCGCACTGGCCGGTCGCGTGGTCCTGGTGACCGGTGCCCACGGCGGGCTCGGCGCGGTCGCGGCACACGCCTGCGCGCGCGCGGGCGCGACCGTGGTCCTGCTGGGTCGCAAGGTCCCGAAGCTCAACCGCGTGTACGACGCGATCACGCGCGACCCGGCCGGGCTGCCGGAACCGGTCAACTATCCCTTCGACCTGGCCGGGGCGGATTACGGCGACCATGCCGAACTTGCCGAACGCATCGGCGCCCAGCTGGGCCGGCTGGACGGCATCCTGCACTGCGCCGCCGACTTCGCCGGCCTGACACCGCTCGAACACACCGACCCGGGTGACTTCGCCCGCATCCTGCACGTGAACCTCAGCGCGCGCTGGTGGCTGACCCAGGCCTGCCTGCCGCTGCTCGGCGAGGCGCCGGATGCCTCGGTGGTGTTCGTGCTCGACGACCAGGTTCCGGCCCCTTACCGCGGCGCTTACGGCATCGCCCAGCACGGCCAGCGCGCCCTGCTCGACACCCTGCACGCCGAACACCGCAACGGCACGGTGCGCTTCCACGGCCTTCGCCCCGGTCCGCTGCGCACGCCGCTGCGCGCTCGCGCACATGCGGTCGATGAAGACCGCCGCGCCCGCGATCCGGCCGCTGCCGCCGAGGCCTGCGTCATCCTGCTCTCGGCCGCGGGCGCGGCCCATCGCGGGCAGGCCTGGGCGCTGCAGGCGTGACCATCGCGTCGGCGGCGCTGCTGCTGTTCCTGATCCTGGACCCGCTGGGCAACATCCCGGTGTTCCTCAGCATCCTGCGCAACCTGCCGCCAAAGCGGCAGCGCATCGTCCTGGCGCGCGAGCTGCTGATCGCCCTGGGCGTGCTCATGGTCTTCCTCTGGATCGGCAAGCACGCCCTGGAGGTCATGCACCTGCGCCAGGAGTCGGTGTCGATTGCCGGCGGCATCGTCCTGTTCCTGATCGGCATCCGGATGATCTTCCCGCCGCCCGAGGGCCTGATGGGCGAGCTGCCCGGAGGGGAGCCTTTCATCGTCCCGCTGGCCGTGCCCCTGGTCGCCGGACCCTCGGGCATGGCGGCAGTGATGCTGATGGGCACCCGCGAACCCGACAGGCTCTGGGAATGGAGCCTGGCGCTGATGATCGCCTGGGGTGCGACCGCGGCCATCCTGTTCTGCGCGCCCTACCTGTACCGGCTGCTCGGTGCCCGTGCGCTGACCGCCGTGGAGCGCCTGATGGGCATGCTGCTGGTGGCCATTTCAGTGCAGATGCTGCTGGACGGCGTGGCCAGCTATCTGGCCAGCATGCGCCCGGTGTGAAGCCGTCATCCCGCTGTCACATAGCCGGGCTACCGTGTTAATCTGTTGTTAACCGCTGCCGCTCCGGCGGTCGCGGCGTGACCAGGGACAACCCGAATTCTTCCTGCCGTGCCCCGGGGTGCGGTCCGTTTACTTTGCCACCAAGAGTCCAGCCATGACCCGTCGCAACGTCCTCCGTGTGTCGAAACTTTCGCTCGGCCTGATCGCCGCGCTTGCCGCCGCACCCGTCTTCGCCCAGAGCGGCACGTCCGCCGGCGTGGGTGGTGTCGTCCTTGGAAGCGACGGCCTGCCGGTCACCAATGCAGAAGTCACCATCGTTCACATCGAGTCCGGCACCACCAGCCGCGTGACCACCGACGCGAGCGGCCGCTACAGCGCCCGGGGCCTGCGCGTGGGTGGCCCGTACGAGATCATCATCACCAAGGCCGGCGCCGGCACCAGGACCGAAGACAACGTCTTCCTCGGCCTGAACCAGGCCAACACCGTCAACGCCCAGCTCACCGGCGACGTGACCACCCTCGCCACCGTGACCGCGGTCGGCGTGGCGGGCGGCTCGGAGATCTTCAGCGCCAACAAGATGGGCACCGGCACCAACCTGGACAACGCGACCATCGAAGCGCTGCCCTCGGCCAGCCGCAACATCCAGGACTACATCCGCCTCGACCCGCGCATCTCGCAGGTCAGCAAGGCCGATGGCTCGATCTCGGCCGGTGGCCAGAACTCGCGCTTCAACGTGATCCGCATCGACGGCGTCAGCAACTCCGACCCGTTCGGCCTCGAAGCCAACAACATGCCGACCGAGCGCCAGCCGGTCTCCATGGACGCGATCGAAGAAATCCAGATCGACCTGGCCAACTACGACACCACCATTTCCGGCGGTACCGGCGCGGTGGTCAACGCCGTGACCAAGTCGGGCACCAACGAATTCCATGGCAGCGCGTACTACACCCTGCGCGACGGCGACTGGGTGCGCAGCAACCTGCGCGGCGTCGAGTTCAACGGCTTCGACAAGGAAGAGACCTACGGCTTCACCTTCGGTGGCCCGATCGTCAAGGATCGCCTGTTCTTCTTCGCCAACTACGAGCAGTTCAAGCGCGCGCGCCCCGGCACCAGCCTGTCGGGCACCCCGTACGGCGACGGTGACATCACCGATGCCGACATCGCCCGCGTGATCGCCGCCGCCAACAGCTTCGGCTTCGATCCCGGCACCATGAATCCGCCGAGCATTTCCGAGACCGACATCGAGGAATACGCGGTCAAGCTCGACTGGAACATCAACGACAACCACCGCGCGGCCCTGCGCTACAGCAAGACCGAGGAAGTCGTGCCCAAGCTGGTCGGCTTCGGCAACAGCAGCATTTCGCTGTCGAGCTACTGGTACGACCAGAACAAGAGCTTCGAGAGCACGGTCGTCGAGCTGTTCAGCGACTGGAGCGACAGCTTCTCCACCGAGTTCAAGGTTTCGCAGCGCGACTACTCGTCGATCGCGGCGACCTACGCCAACCTGCCCACGATCTTCATCAACAACATCGGCCCGGGCCAGGACAGCATCAACATCGGCACCGAGCGCAACCGCCACGTCAACGTCGTCGACACCGAGCAGCTGACCGTGTTCGGCGCGGGTACCTGGTACGTGGGCGACCATACCCTGAAGTTCGGCTTCGACTACGAAGACAACGACATCCTCAACTTCTACGGCCGTGACGTGAACGGCGCGTGGACCTTCGACAGCCTCGAGGACTTCGAGGCCGGCAGGGCCCGCAGCTACCAGCTGCGCGCGCCGCGTGCCGGCGGCAGCATGGCCGACATCCCGGCGGCCTACTCGTTCGAGAACCTCGGCCTGTTCGTGCAGGATTCCTGGGCGCTCAACTACAACCTGACCCTGATGTTCGGCGTGCGCGTGGACATGCCCGATTTCGGCAACTCGCCGATCTACAACCAGCGCATCCAGGACATCTACGGCCTCGACAACTCGGTGACCGTCGACAAGAAGCTGTGGCAGCCGCGCTTCGGCTTCAACTACACCTTCGACACCGAGCGTCCGACCCAGCTGCGCGGCGGCGTCGGCCTGTTCCAGGGCGGCAACCCGAACGTGTGGCTCGCCGGCCCGTTCCAGAACACCGGCCTGAACTTCGACTCGTACAACATCACCGGCGATGCCGTGCCGGACTTCGATCCCAGCGTCCCGCCGAGCATCCCCGCCGGTGGCGGCGCCCTGGCGCCGCGCATCACCGCCGACATCATGGAGCCGGGCCTGGCCCTGCCCTCGATCTGGAAGGCCAACCTGGCGTTCGACCACGAGCTGCCCTGGTACGGCCTGGTCGCCTCGGCCGAGCTGCTGGTCACCAAGAACAAGAACGCGCTGTGGTTCGACCGCATCGACATCGGTAACCCGACCCGCTACGGCCAGGACGGCCGCGCGATGTACTGGAACGACGCCGGCTACAACCCGGACAACATCTCGGGCAATGGCATCAGCAACGGTCGCAACAACGCCGGTAACCGCGCCAACAAGCACCCGGAAGTCGACCAGGCCATCGTGATCCGCAACACCGACAAGGGCTCGGCCCGCCAGCTGACCCTTGCGCTGTCCAAGCCGATGGTCGACCAGTGGGCCTGGACCCTGGGCTACACCTACACCAGCGCCACGGAGTTCAGCCCGGCGACGAGCTCGCAGAACTCGTCGAACTGGAACAACACCATGGTGTTCAACTCCAACGACCCGGTCGGCTACAACTCGCGTTACGCGATCAAGGACCGCTTCACCGCGGCCCTGACCTGGCAGAAGGCGCTGTTCGGCGACAACATGACCACCGCCGGCCTGTTCTACGAAGGTCGCTCGGGTCGTCCGTTCAGCTACATCTACTACAACGACTTCAACGGTGACAGCGCCGGCACCAACGACCTGTTCTACGTGCCCGCCGGCCCCGGCGACGTCGAATGGGTGGGTGGCGCCGCGATGGAGCAGAACTTCTTCGACTGGATGGCCAGCGAGGGTTCCGAGCTGCAGCGCTTCCGTGGCCAGGTGGCCCCGGCCAACGCCTTCCGCACCGACTGGACCAACAGCTTCGACGTCCGCGTGAGCCAGGAAGTCCCGATGTTCTTCGAAGGTCACAAGGCCGAGATCGCCCTGGACATCATGAACGTCGGCAACCTGATCAATAAGGACTGGGGCCTGATCGACGACTACGGCTTCTACTCCACCCGCCGCGTGGCCAACTACGCGGGCATCAACCCGGAGACCGGCAAGTACGTCTACAACTTCACCGGCTCCACCGACAACACCGGCATCCAGGAGAACAACGGCGACGGCATCAACACCGCTGTCTCCCGCTGGTCGGTCATGCTGAGCGTGAAGTACAAGTTCTAAGCGGCGACGCACAGCGATACACGGAACGGCCGGGCATGCCCCGGCCGTTTCTTTTTTTGCGCTAGAGTCGATGCCCGAAAACGACGACGACAACAAGAAGAAGAGAACACCGATGACCCAGGCAACAATGCCCGAAACCACCACCCTGCCCACCGTCGACGCCCGCATCTACCCGCGCGGCGGCCTGGACGTGCTTTCGCGCGAGGAAGTGGCCCGGCTCAAGGACGCTTCATCCGGCGGCCTGCACGACCTGCTGCGCCGCTGCGCGCTGGCCGTGCTGACCAGCGGCAGCGCCAACGACGACCCGCGCGCCGCGCAGGAGATGTACCCCGACTTCGACATCCAGGTGCTGCAGCAGGACCGCGGCCTGCGCATCGAGCTGGTCGCCGCCCCCGCGATGGCCTTCGTCGACGGCCAGATCATCCGCGGCGTGGCCGAACTTCTGTTCGCCACCGTGCGCGACCTGGCCTATATGGCCATCGAGCTTGGCCCCGAAAACGCCGCCGACCTCGACTCGTCCGCCGGCATCACCGACGCCGTGTTCGGCCAGCTGCGCAACGCCCGCCTGCTGTTTCCCGTCGAACCCAAGCTGGTGGTGTGCTGGGGCGGGCACTCCATCAACCGCGTCGAGTACGAGTACACCAAGCTGGTGGGCTACGAGCTTGGCCTGCGCGGCCTGGACATCTGCACCGGCTGCGGCCCCGGCGCCATGAAGGGCCCGATGAAGGGCGCCAACATCGCCCACGCCAAGCAGCGCCAGCGCCGCCCGCGCTACATCGGCATCACCGAGCCCGGCATCATCGCCGCCGAGAGCCCGAACCCGATCGTCAACCAGCTGGTGATCATGCCGGACATCGAGAAGCGCCTGGAGGCCTTTGTCCGCGTTGGCCACGGCATCATCGTGTTCCCCGGCGGCGTGGGCACCGCCGAGGAAATCCTGTACCTGCTGGGCCTGCTGCTGCGCGAAGAGAACGCCGCGCTGCCGTTCCCGCTGATCCTGACCGGCCCGGTGGCGTCAGCGCCGTATTTCGAGCAGATCGACAAGTTCATCCGCCTGACGCTGGGCGAGGCCGCGACCGAGCGCTACGAGATCATCGTGGGCGATCCGCAGGCGGTGGCGCGGCGCATGGCGGCGGGCGTGAAGCGCGTGCGCGAGGCGCGGATCGAGCACAAGGACTCGTTCTACTTCAACTGGGGCCTGGATATCCCGCTGCCGTTCCAGCAGCCCTTCGTGCCGACGCACGAGGCGATGGCGGGGTTGGACCTGCACCACGGGCGGAAGCCGCATGAGTTGGCGGCGGACCTGCGGCGGGCGTTCTCGGGGATCGTGGCGGGGAATGTGAAGGAGGATGGGATGCGCCGGATCGAAGCGTTCGGGCCGTTCCAGATCCACGGCGACAAGGACATGATGGAGTCGCTGGATGCGCTGTTGAGGGCGTTTGTGGTGCAGCGGCGGATGAAGATTTCCGGTGAGTACCGGCCCTGCTACGAGGTAGTGACCTGAAGGAACGCACGTGTAGGAGCGGCTATAGCCGCGATTCGGCCCTCACCGCACAAAAGGGATCCATCGCGCTTAGGGGTGCTGGTGCTCCTGTGGTCAGGTCATGCAATCAGGATGTGGCGTGCTTTCTGATCTTGATGGTCGCGGTGAATCCGTCGGCGCCCGACGAGGTTTCGAGCACTCCTCCATTGTCCATCGCCTCGATGCGCGCCCTGACGGCAGCCAGTCCGATCCCGTGACCCCTGCCATTGCCCCGACTGCCTGCTGGCACCGGATTGCGTACGGTCACTGTTGCGAACGTCCCGCTGCAATCGACATCGATACTGATACGCCCGCCGCAGTTGTCCGGCTCGATGCCGTGCTTGATCGCGTTTTCGACCAAGGGCTGCACGGATAACGCAGGCAGCATTGCGGCCTGCAACTCGGCAGTCGTGGCGGACACCTGCCAGCGGGTTTCCAAGCGCTCGCCAAACCGCAGCGATTCGATTTCGAGGTAGCGCCTGGCCAACGCAAGCTCCTCTTCCAGCGTGACCTCTGCCGGCCCCGCCAGCGCTGCGCGGAACAGGTCGGCCAGGTCCAGCAGCAAGCGCTCGGCCTCCTCTGGCCGGCCGTGCACGAGTGCGATGCCGGTGTTGAGCGTGTTGAACAGGAAGTGTGGGCGGATGCGCGCACGCAGGGTGTCCAGTTCGGACTGTTTGGCGCGGATGGCGAGCTGGCGCGAGCGCCAGTGGTTCTGGAAGGTCGCCAGCCCGGCCAGGCCCATGGTGAGGGCAATGGTGCTGATTTGGGAAAAGAACCGCCACCAGTCTCCCAGCGGAAGGCCCATGCTTCGCAGCACCGACCATGCCAGCCCACCGACCAGCCACGTGGACAGCATGAGCAGAACGAGGGTCAACCAAGCGATTCGCTGCGCGGGGGCGGGGGTCAGCCGTCGCCGCAGAAGATAGAGTGCACCGACCGTCAGGAGGACAATCCACTGCACCATCAGGGAGGTCAGCCCGAAATATACAAGGCGGTCTCCGTGCATCCCGGGAGCCGCGGCCAGTACCAGGCTCAGGGCCTCGCCGGCGATCAGGATCCAGATCAGGGTGGTTGGGCGCCAGAGTGTGTCCAGCGGCCCGTGTTGTTCGTGCGCCATACGGTTCCCGGTGTTTGGAGTTGCCTGTTGCGCAGGTCCATCAGGGGAAGCGGTGGTGCCGCTGGACACCCCGGACGTGCCGTCGGTCCGGCAAGGCTGGCGATGGCACATTAAGCCATTTAGCGTGCACCGTACCAAACGGGGAAGAAGTGGGCGATGAGAGTCGAGGGGACCCGGATGTACCCGGGGCATATGAAAAGGGCGGCGGGCATCAGCCTGCTGGAGCTGGTCATCACCGTCGCGGTGGCGGGCATCCTGCTGGCGATCGCCATGCCATCGTTTACCGGGGTGATAAACAACAACCGCCTCACCTCCAGCTCCAACACGCTGGTGACGGCGATGCACTACGCGCGCAGCGAAGCCGTGCGCCGCAATGGCCGGGTCATCGTTTGCCCGAGTGCCGACGGCGCGACCTGTTCCGCGTCCGGCAACTGGCAGGATTGGATCACCCTTGCAACCAGCAGTACAGGAGACGAGGTGCTGCGCAATCACGGCGTCGAAGCACCAGTGCAGATGTCCAGCACCATCCAGCGCGTGAGCTTCCGGGCAGACGGTCTGGCGCGCGATGCGGCGGGCAATCTGCTGGCGGGAAATTTCATCGCCTGTATTCCCACCAACCGTCCCGTGGAAAACCAGCGCGTCATCGCCGTGGCCTCCGGCTCGCGGTTCTCCACCGACTCGGCCGACGGGAGCGGAGCATGTCCATGAAACACAAGGATTCACGTCGTCTCCATGAGCCGCGCTCCGGCAGGCGCTCGCGCCAGCTGGGAATGAACCTCATCGAAGTGATGGTTTCGGTGCTGATTATGGGCATCGGCCTGCTTGGCATCGCCGCGTTGCAGACCACCGCCCTGCGCAACAGCCAGAGCGCACTTGAGCGGAGCCAGGCGGTTATCCAGACCTACGCCATTGTCGATGCCATGCGTGCAAACCGCGATCAGGCATTGACCGGTGCGTACAACACTGGCGGCTACCAGTGCGGCAGCGTGAGCGGCACCGACCTGGCGGCGAATGATCTTGATGCATGGGTCACTTCGCTCAAGGCAACCATGGGCATTTCCACAGACGGCACGACATGCGGCGACGTCGACTGTGATGCGGGCCTGTGCACCATCGGCGTGCAGTGGGACGACAGCCGTGCGTCGGACAATGGCGCTGCAGGTACCACGGCACGAACGGTCGAAACGAGGGTGCTGCTGTGAGTCGCCCCCTGCATCCGGTCATGCGGCGCCACGTGCAAGGCATGACCCTGATCGAGCTCATGATCGCCATGATCCTGGGCTTGTTGGTGGTGGGCGCCGCAATCGGCATCTTTATTTCCAATAGCCAGGTTTACCGCGCCGCCGAAAACCTCGGCCGCGTCCAAGAGGGCGCTCGCGTGGCCTTCGAATTGATGGCCCGCGACATTCGTGAGGCGGCTGGCAACCCATGCGTGAACAACGTGCCATGGGTGAATGTCGTCAGCGGCGGTGCAGGCAACTGGTGGAGCGACATGAACCCGAGCACTGCGTTGCAGGGTTTTGACGGCAGTACGGCCTTTCCGGGCGAAACGTTCACAACGGGAGCCGCGCAACGACTTGCCGGTACAGAAGCGCTGCAGATGCTGTCTGGCGACGACAACGTATCCACGATCAGCAACCACGATGCCGGCACGGCGGTGTTCACGGTTAATACCACGGCCCATGGTCTTGGTCCCGGCGACCTGGGCATAGCATGCAATGCGCAGCAGGGTGCGGTGTTCCAGGTCAGTTCGGTCAGTGGCCTGGACATCGGGCACGGGCTGGGCGGCTTGCCTGGAAACACCAGCATCAACCTTCACCTGGACTCATCCAATCCGGATTCGTACGAATACGCTGCACCCAACTCGGTGCTGGCCGGTTTGCATGCCACGCGGTGGTATGTCGCGAACAACGCCAGGGGCGTTCCATCGCTGTACCAGGCCCGCCTCGGCGGCACCACCGTGACCAGGGAAGAGGTGGTCGAGGGCGTGTCCGCAATGACCCTGGCGTATCTGGTGAGAGGCGGCACGAACTATGTAGCGGCAGGTACGGTTGTCGACTGGGCCGAGGTGATCTCCGTGCGTGCAACCCTTGTCCTTCAGAGCCCTGACAACGTCGGCGCCAACGGTGATCCGATCACGCGTCAGGTCGTCCAGGTCGCCAGTCTGCGGAACCGCAATCCATGAATCAGCCCGTTCCCATGCGCCGCCTGCGCCAGTCCGGTGTTTCGCTGATCGTTGTGCTGGTCCTGTTGCTGGTCATGACGCTGCTGGGTCTGGCCGTGCTCGGCAGTACCCTGCTGGAAGAGCGCATGAGCGCCAACATGTACGACCGGAGCCTGGGCTTCCAGGCCGCCGAATCCGCGCTGCGGGAAGGCGAAGCACTGGCAGCGACCAACCCGCTCGTCCCTGTTGCCGGCTGTGCGGCAGGCCTGTGTGCCATACCTGTTGCTGCAGACCCGGACCGCTGGACGAGCGCGGCTTTCACCGGCTGGCAATCCGCGTCCAGCGATCTGGGTCCACTGCCTGCGCCTGCAAGCTTCATTGTCGAGTACATGGGGGAGGCACCGACCTGGCCTGGCTGCGACCGGCAGATCCCGATGTCGGACCTTTGCATGTCACCCCGCTATCGCATCACGGCCCGCAGCACCGCGCCCGACCGCGCGGACGTGCTCCTTCAAACCAATTTCATCCTGCAGTAAGCGAGAGAATCCCAATGCCCACTGCCCGGAACCTGCGAGCCAAAGCCACCGCGACCCACGGTTGGACGAGGAAGGCCTGGCCTTCGCTGATCGCGTTCATAGCCACGTTGCTGGCGGTGCCGGCGAGCGCAGGCATCGTGTTGCCCACCGAGCCCTTGACCACGGGCGAACGGGTTCCGGCGAACGTGATGTTCATCCTGGACAACTCCACGTCGATGAGTACGACGACGGGCTGGCGCATGGGCAATCCAGAACATACGAGCATCACCGGAGGTAGCATCCAGTCCACGGAGCTCAGGCCTGATAACGATGCTTCATCCAACTACACAGGCATTACCCGCAATACCTACGTGGGGAATGTGATCTTCTATAACCCAGGCAAGACCTATCAGCCGTGGGTCAAGGCCGATGGCTCGGTGCTGACTACGGGAACCTCGTACACCTCCGCCCACAACAACGCTGCCCGGGCCACGGGCGACAGAAACCTTTCGTCTCTGGATCGCACTTACTACGTCCCCAAGCCGGGAACGACGGGCACCGCACTCAACAACGCCACCAACTACTATCGTTACACCATCATCCGTAGCGGTGCGTCCCATCATGCGGGCCGCATCATCCGGAGCGAGCGGAAAAACAAAGTCGGCGGCGAGCGCGGTCTGGACAATGCCGGGTGCGATGCAAGCGGGAGCGGCTGGGAGTGGAAGAACTGCATGTATCTGCCATTCTCGGATTTTGACCGGACCGAGGCGGAGGAGAAGGCGAACTTCGCAACTTGGTTCTCCTACCACTCCTTTCGCGTAAAAGCCGCCAAGGCGGGCGCCAGCGAGGCGTTCAAGAACATGGGGAAGGATGTGCGTGTCGGGTTCCGCACGATCAATACAACCCGTAGCGACGGCATTACCAACAGCAATTACAACATCCCTGTCGGTAGCGCCACCGATGGCATCTTCACCGACGAGCCGTCGGCTATGAACAAGACGGCGTGGTACGACAAACTGCACAATGCAACCACCACGGGCTCGACTCCGTTGCGTAATGCATTGCGGAATACGGGCGAGTACTTCTCGGGCGACGGGGCGAGCGGCCCCTACGGCCCGGGCACGGGCAGTTCGCAGCTCGCGTGCCGTCAGAACTTCGCCATTCTTACCTCCGATGGCGAGTGGAACGGACCCACTCCCAGCGGGATCAACAATGCGGACGGAACGGCAGGTCCCAACGACTACGTGGTTGAAGCTCCCTACAGCGATGGTGCTTCACAGAAGGACGATACGTTGGCCGACGTGGCCATGCATTACTGGAAGAACGACCTGCGAGACGGGATGGACGACATCGTGCCCACGACCACGGCGAACCCGGCGTACTGGCAGCACATGGTGACGTTTGCCATCTCGATCGGCATGAGGGGAAACATCAATCCGGGCGGTCCGTATCCCGGGCAGACAGGTGGGGCCGCGTCCTGGGGAAGCAACAAGATCGACGACATGCTGCACGCGGCCGTCAACTCCCGCGGCACCTTTGCCGTTGCCAGCGACCCGGATGGATTCAGGGAGGCGCTGGAAGGTGCGCTTGCCGCGATCATCGACCGTACCGGATCCTTCTCCAATGTGGCCGCCAACTCGACGTCGATCGACGCTGGCACCCGGATCTTCCAGGCCAAGTATCGAACCCTGCAGTGGACGGGTGAGTTCAATGCCTATCCGGTGAGCTCGACCGGCGTGGGCATTGTCCCGACTTGGCAGGCTTCGTTGGGCATTCCCCTCGTCGCTTCGCGTAAGGTGATTTCATCCGACGGGGACGGCAACGGTCACGTGTTCCCGGCCGGCGCGACCACGGCGCAGGTCGATGCGCTGACGCGAGGCCCGGCAGCGGATTTCCCGGTGACCGGCGCGAACAACGCAGCCTATATCGCTGGCCACCGTACGCTGGAGATGAGCAACGCCGGAACGCTGCGCAACCGCACGCACCTGCTGGGTGACATCGTCGGGTCGTCACCCGCCTTCGAGCCGGAGACCAAGACCGTGTATGTCGGTGCCAATGACGGCATGCTGCATGCGATCAATTCGGATGACGGCAGCGAACGTTTTGCCTTCATCCCGGGGCTGGTGGATTGGGCTGAACTGGGCATGCTCAGCCGGCCGGACTATCAGCATCGCTTTTTCGTGGATGGTCCGGTTGTGGTCACCAGCAAGACGCAGACGCCCGGCCAGCACATCCTGGTTGGCGCGCTTGGCAAGGGTGGCAAGGGCCTGTTCGCATTGGACGTGACCGAGCCCGGGTCGTTCGACGCATCGGACGTGCTTTGGGAGGTGGGCGACACGGTCGGTGGGCACATGGGCCTGGTACAAGGAGCGCCCATTGTCGCCAAGCTGAACAACGGCACCACTGCGCTCATCGTCAGCAACGGGCTCAACAGCACCAACAACCGGGCCGCGCTGCTCATCTTCAACATCGCGACCGGCGCCCTGATCGCGGAAATCGATACCGGTGAGGGAACAGCCCTCAACCCCAATGGCCTGTCGCCGGCCGTCGGCTGGGATTCCAACGCGAACGGTACCGTCGACTATGTCTATGCGGGTGACATGCTCGGCAATGTCTGGAAGTTCAATTTGACATCGGCCAGTCCCGGAACCTGGGGCGTTGCCAATGCTGGCGATCCGCTGTTTGTCGCGACGGATTCCAGCGGTACACGCCAGCCCATCACGGCCGGACTGACGGTTGCCCTGCACCCGCAGACCTACAAGACCTGGCTCTTCTTTGGAACCGGCAGGCTCATGCTGAATTCGGACATGACCAATATGGCCGTGCAGAGCATGTATGCATTCGTGGACGACGGGACCGGGATCGCGCGACTGGGTGCCGACGCCAACCTGACCGAAAGAACGGTCGTCGTCGCCGATACCCTTTCTAGTTTTCCCGTGCGCAGCTTCGAGGCCAACGGACCGCTTCCCGCCAGTTCGAAGGGCTGGTATATCGATCTGCGGACGCCGCCGGCCCCCGGCACGGCCGAGGGTGAACGCGTGGTGGCCGAAGGGCAGGTTGTCGGCGACATCCTGGTATTTCCAAGCCTGATCCCGACTGCAACCGACTGTCAGGCCGACGGCACCGGCTATATCAACGCCCTGAATGCATTCACCGGAACCAGCGCGAGTTCGTCTTACTTCGACCTTGATGATGATGGCCTGTTCAACGATGAGACCATTGCAGATGGCGGCAGCAACCTGCCCGTGGGTTCCGTGGGCCTGGGCGTCGGCATGCCGACCTTGCCAAGCCTGCTGCGCCGCCTGTTGGTTGCCGGTGGCTCTTCGGGTGGCGTCGGCAGCGTCCCAATCCGCGACGCACGCAATGTCGGCCGTGTTTCCTGGCGCGAAGTGATCAAGGAGTGACCGCGATGTCGAGCCATCCGAGCCGCCTGGCAGCCGGCTTCACCCTCATCGAAGTGATGATCGTGGTCGTCATCCTGGCGATCCTGAGCAGTATCGCGTACGCCAGCTACAGCGGACACGTGATCAAGTCGCGGCGTGCGGCCGCGGCCACCTGCCTGCAGGAACGGGCGCAGTTCATGGAGCGCTACTACACCACCAACCTGACCTATGCCGGGGCCGCCGCTCCAGCTGCCTGCGGCCCGGACCTCGACGCCTTCTATACCGTGGCCTTTGACGGTGTCCCAGATGGCAAGACATACGTGATTCAGGCCACACCTACCTCAAGGCAGGCGGATACCAAATGCGCAGTTTTGGGCATCAATGCCCAAGGCGTCAGGACCGCCAGCGGGAGCTATACCGCCACGCCGGAACAGTGCTGGTAGTAGCGTCAGGCAATGTCTTCGCGTGCGGGAAGCGACTGGCACCGACCTCGATGAAGCCGGGCCGATGGCTTCAAAGTCGCGGACGCAGGCTTCTGGACCGCGTCGGAAGCGGTCTGCTCCCAGTTGCCGCGGTTTCGTCGCCGCGTCCGCGCTTCTATCTCACGGAGCGCGAACCTCGCGGCGTCTCCTGCAGCAGCGCCTGCAGCCCCGTTGCATTGCCCGTATGCCGCGTCGACGAGAACGCCTGTCGCACGCGCTGTCGCATCAGCGCCTGCAGGACAGCTTCGACCACCTGCCTTATGGTCCAATTCCTGGTCCAATGCGCGGCTCCCGCCTTCAAGGTTGAGCAGGGTCTTGCCCAGCAGGTGTACCTTCGGTGGCGAACGTCTCGCCGAAGAGCAGAAGTGCGGCTGGCGGCCGGGTCGCAATACAACAGCCCGAACATTCTCAGATGGGCGTCGCCGTTGCGAACCGTCACCCATATCAACAAAGATGCGCTGAAGGCCTTGAGGTTGGCGCTTGACGAGAAGCTGCTGAACGCCGCGATGACGCGGGCGATTGCGTCGTAGCTTCCTTGGCTTTGTATGTCGTGTTCTCAGTGAATGTGAGCTATATCAGACATGTTACATCCGAGGCAGCTGATTCAAGCCCTCGGACTCCTCTCTTCCCGCACCTTCGGCCGCCTATCGCTGAACAGCACGCTCAGCACGATCCCAAACCCCAACGCCGAAGCCAACAGGAACATCCCCATCGCCACCGCCGGGTAACCGAACAACGTAGGCCCCGCCACATCCCCTCGCATCAACATCGCGCTGGCCAGGATCAACGCAGCCACGATCACCCCCGTCGCCACCCGGTTCGCAATCTTCTGCAGATTCTCCGTCAGCCGCGACTCCTGCAGCCCGACCATTCGCACCTGCAGCTTGTTCTCGGACACCAGCGACAGAATGGTCGACAACTTGCGTGGCGCCTCCTGCAGCAGCGCCTGCAGCTCCATCGCGTCGCCCGCCAGCCGCGCCGGCGAGAACGCTTGCCGCACGCGCTGCCGCATCAGCGCCTGCAGGTGCCCCTCGACCACGCGCTTCACATCCAGCTCGGGCGTTAGCACATTGCACACGCCTTCAAGGTTCAGCAGGGTCTTGCCCAGCATGTGAAGTTCGGGAGGCGAGCGCAGTCCGCAGGCCACGCTCAGCCGCGCCAGCTCCATCATCAGCCGGCCTTCCGACAGCGCCTGCGAACTGCCATGTGCCGCATAGCGCGCGACCAGATGACTCACCTCGCGCACGTAGCGGATTTCGTCGAAGTCTTCGAGCCTGATCGACATCGCGATGGTCTCGTCCGCCACCTCTTCACCGCGCCCGTCGATCGCTGAGAACAGCAGCTTCAGCAGATGCTCGCGCTGCCTCGGGGGCACGTGCGCGACCATGCCGAGATCAAAGATCGCGAGCCGCTCGTCTTCGGTCACCAGCATGTTGCCGGGGTGCGGGTCGGCGTGGATTTCGCCGTGCACGAAGACCTGGTCCAGGTAGCCGCGCATCAGTGCGGCGGTGAGCGCTGCGTAATCGTGCTCGGTGCGGCGAAGGCCGCTGAGTGCGGTGACCTTTGTGCCGCGGATCAGTTCCATGGTCAGCACGCGGCGGGTGCTCAGGTCGCGCAGCGGGGCGGGCACCAGCAGTTCAGGGTAGTCGGCCAGGCGTTCGCGGAACCGTTCGAGGTTGTCGGCTTCAAGGTGGTAGTCGAGTTCGGCCAGCAGGGTCTTGCGGAATTCGTCGACCCAGTCGGAGAAGCGCAGGCGACGGCCGATGCGGGTGCTGGCATCGGCGCGGCGCGCGATGCCGGCAAGCGTGTCGAGGTCGGAGCGGATCTCGAGATCCACGCCCGGTCGCTGCACTTTCACGGCGACCTCGCGGCCGTCGTTGAGCACGGCTCGGTGCACCTGCGCCAGCGAGGCGGAGCCCAGCGGCACGTCGTCGAACTCGCGGAACAGCTTGCCCAGGCGCACGCCCAGCTCGGCTTCGATCAGTTCGCGGATCGCGGCTGCGGGTACCGGCAGGACGTCGTCCTGCATGCGTTCGAGTGCGACGAGATACGGCGCAGGCACCATGTCCGGACGGGTTGAAAGCGACTGGCCGATCTTGATGAATGTCGGCCCCAAGGCCTCAAGGTCGTCGACGAATGCCTCCGGTCCGGTGGTGTGGTCATTGGATGTCGCCACTTCTGCGTCCAGATCGGCGATGTCCAGGTCGGCACCGCCGAACAGGCCGGCGCCGCGATGCTTCAACACGAACCGCAAGACCTGCGCGCTGCGCGCCATGCTGCTGTTTCCGGCCATGGACCCCTCCTTGAATGGGCCCAACCTAGCGGGAGCGATGTCAAGGTGGCCTGAGGGCCGCAGCGGCCTGTTCACGCACCTCCTACGGACCGCGTTCTAGTGTCGACGCCTACCCCTTGGGAGGCACGCCATGAGCCGCTATACGATGATGTTTGCGCTGGGCGTCGGCAGCGCCCTGGCCCTGGCCGGCTGCAATGATCGCGATGACATGCGCACCGATGCGGGCGAGGCGCGAAGCCAGGCGGAGGAGGGGCGCGCGTCGCAGGAGTCGCTGTCTGCGATCGAGGGCCGTCCCACCGGGACACCTGCGCCGATCCAGGGCTCCGGGATGCAGGCGGGCGCCGGCAACGAGAATGCGACCCTGGCGATGTCCGGCTCGCCGTCCTCGCACCTGGTGGATGGCGCTGGCAGTGCGGTCTATGTGCTGGCCGGCAATGCCGATGGCAGCAAGTGCGACGCGGTCTGCGAGGAGGTCTGGCCGCCGGTGATGGCGCACGACCTGCAGCCCACGGGCGCCGCCGGAGTGGAGTCGGCGCGGATTGGCACCCTTGAGCGCGAAGGCCGCATCCATGTGACCTATGGTGGCGAGCCGCTGTACCGCTATTCGGGCGATGCCGGTGCAAACCGCACCAGCGGTGCGGGCGTGGATGACCAGTGGGGAAAATGGTCGCTGGTGGGCCTGGACGGCCGGACCTTGCCCGATCCGCAGTAGGGATCCAGCCTCGCGTCCTGCTGCCTGGGTTCGCGGTGCCCGGGGAACTCGGCGTCGACTCTGCGCCCATTTCGAGTCTGTAGGGCCCGGTTGCTCGCCGATCAGCACCATCGACGCCGGTCTCGCGCGGTCCGCGATCAGGCTTCGGGCAGTGTCCCGCCGTCGTCTGGCTGCGGAGGCGGACGCAGGCTGACCAGTCCGAGGATGCCGTGGCGCGTCGCCATTCTCCTCAGCAGGACGTCGACCCATTCGCCATCGTTGCCACCGATCTCGTCCAGGCCATGTGAGTGCAGTTCCCACACGGCGCGGAGTTCACCCACCGCGATCGCCTGCCGCTGGCAGGAGGTCAGTGCGGAATCGAGGGCGTGCAGCCGGCTCATCAGCTCAATGGTCTGCACGGTCCTGGTCCGCGGAGCCGGTGTCGGTAGGGCCGGCGCTTCCGGCGCCACCCTCTTCATCGCGTGCGGGGATCTCGGGGTCGAGCGCGTCGTCGCCGGTGTCGCTCCACCGTTCGCTGCGTTCGTCCGGGTCGGCATCGCGCCAGCGGCTGCGATCGGATGCTTCCTCCTCGGCCTGCGGCTTTCTGCTCGTACCTTCGCCGCGGCCGGGGTAATCCCCGCGCCCGGGCCCGCGTTCGGCGTAGCCGCTGGATGTCGGTCGTTCCGGGCTGTCCCTGTCGGGCATCGTTCTTCTCCTGTCTGTCGATTGGCACCTAGCCAGCCGCGCGCTGGGCAGGGGTCGCCATGGCTGGTGTATAGCAGTGGCGGTGGAAACACCGCGTCACGGCCCGCGGCGTCACGGCCGGCGCGGCGGCGCGTCCCGTGCCGCTGCAGCGGGGCCGTCCCCGTTCGCACGGGATTCGAGCGCCTGCAGGAAGCTGGACGTCCACCAGTGGATGCCTTCTTCCTGCAGCGATCGCAGCGATTGCAGGTGGCGCTCGCGCCGCTCCGCGACGTCCAGGCGCAGCGCCGCGGCGATCGCATTGGCGACACCGCCGATATCGTAGGGATTGACCAGCAGCGCGCCGCCCAGCTGCTCCGCGGCGCCGGCGAAGCGCGACAGCAGCAGGACGCCGGGGTCGTCCGGATCCTGCGCGGCAACGTACTCCTTGGCCACCAGGTTCATGCCATCGCGCAGCGGCGTGACCAGGCCCAGGCGCGAGGCGGAAAAGAACCCCGCCAGCGTCTGGCGGCCGAGGTTGCGGTTGACGTAGCGGATCGGCGTCCATTGAGGATTGGCGTGCTCGCCGTTGATGTGGCCTGCGATCTGCTCGAGCTCGCGCCGCAGTTCGCGATAGCTGCGCACACCGCTGCGCGAGAGCGGCGCGATCTGCAGCAGGGTCAGGCCGCCGGCGTTGGCCGGGTGGCGGCGCAGGAACTCGCCGAAGGCCTGGAACTTCTCGGCCAGTCCCTTGGAATAGTCCAGCCGGTCGACGCCGATCGCCAGCGCGCTGCCGCCCAGGCTGTCGCGCAGGCCACGCAGGCCACGCAGGCCGGCGGAACCGCGCGCACGCGCCGCCGCCCGTGCGAATTCGTCTTCGTCGATGCTGATCGGAAACGCACGCGTCAGCGGCCTGCGATCGTGTCGGCCGGGCGCGTGTTCCCCCGCGTCCGCGGCATCGCGCAGGTAGGCATCGAAGTTCTCGCAGTCGCGGCGGGTCTGGAAGCCCACCAGGTCGTAGGCGGACATCGCACCGAAGACGCTGTCGTGGTTGGGCAGTGCGCGCGCGAGGTCCGACGGCGGGAACGGCACGTGCAGGAACAGCGCCAGCGGATTCTCCACGCCCCGCGCACGCAGCTCGCCGGCCAGCGGCAGCAGGTGGTAGTCATGGATCCAGACCCGGTCGTCCGGCCTCAACAGCGCGGCCAGGCGCTCGGCGAACTGCGCGTTGACCTGGCGGTAGGCGACGTGGGTCTCGCGGCTGTATTCGACCAGGTCGAGGCGGTAGTGCAACGCGGGCCAGAGCGTGCGATTGGAAAAGCCGTCGTAATAGCCCGAGACGTCGGCCTCGGTGAGGTCCATGGTCACGTAGTCGACGTTGCCTTCGCTGGTCGAATTCAGCCCGCGGGTGCCGTCGCGGCTCGTCTTGCCGCTCCAGCCGAACCAGACGCCACCGGTGGCGCGCAGGGCGCCGTCCAGCGCAACCACCAGCCCACCCGAACGCGACTGTCCCGGTACGGCGACGCGGTTGGAAACGATGACAAGGCGCGACATCTGCTGCGAAGAAAGTCGGGTCTTCGACGGTAGCGTGCTGATGGATAGGCGGCGTGAATGAAGCCACGTCGGTCTCCGGCTGCCCGACCGGCGGAAGTTCACCCCGGCTTGGCGTGGCTTTTGGGAGCCTTGGCCCTCTCCCAAAGCCGGAGGCCCATGTCCACTCAGCGCGAGGCACCGCTGCCGCCAGCCGCGACGCGTGTGCGCTACACCGGGGCAGGCCCCGCGGAGGCGTCGTGTCGCGCCAGGCTGTTCCTGTCCGACGCCAGCGTTCGCGAACTAGCCTGCGAAGAGCTTGGATCGGTCTGCCCGGACCGCGACGCGCTGCTGTGGGTCGACCTGGTGCGCGCGGACGGGGACACGCTGCGGCGGGTCTGGTCCGGGTGCGGGCTGCCCGAGGACATGCTGGACTGCCTGGCACAGGAGTCCGGACCGCGGCTGGAGCGCTTCGGCAGCCATTTCATGGTTTGCGCGATCGCCGTGGTCGACGATGGACTGGCCGGAGTCCAGGGCGCGCCGCTGGTGCTGGTGGCTGGCGACAACATCGTCGTGAGCGTGCACGGGCGCGACATCGGTTTCATAGACGACCTCATGAGCCGCGAAGCCGCGGCCTCGCATATCGGGCGGCTCGGCGCGGACAGCTTCGTGGCCGCGCTGCTGGACTGGCAGCTGTCGACCTACTTCGAAGCCGTGAGCACGTTCGAGGCCGGGGTGGATGCGCTGGAGCAGACCATCCTGGCCGAGGACGCAGGCAGCTGCCTGCCCCAACTGCGCCAGCTGCGGCAGGCGGCCTCGCGCCTGCGCCGGTTGCTGGCCCCGCACCGCGCCGTGTTTGCGGCGCTGTCGCGCCCGGATTTCCGCCACGACGAGCGCCCGGAATCGGACCGGCACTTCGCGGCGCTGGACACTCGCTTCGAGCGCGCCATGGACATGGTGGAAAACGCGCGCAGCCTGGTCATCGGCAGCTTCGAACTGTTCAGCAGCCAGACCGCGCTGCGCACCGACCGATCGATGCGCGTATTGACCTTCGTCACCGTGATCACAGGCCTGCTGGCCACGGTGGCCGGAGTGCTCGGCATGAACTTCAAGGCCGGCTTCTTCGATGCCGGCAATGCCGGCTTCCTGATTGCCGTGGGGGCGATGCTGGTGTTTGGCGGCGGCTCGGTGGCGCTGGCGCGTTCGCGGGGCTGGTTCTAGCGGACGAAAAAAAGGCCTGCGGATTGCTCCGCAGGCCTCCTGGATTTTCTGGCGCCCGAAGTTGGACTCGAACCAACGACCCCCTGATTAACAGTCAAGTGCTCTAACCAGCTGAGCTATTCGGGCGGGGACGCACATTTTAGTGTTTGTTCCGGCCGGGTCAAGGAGGGAAGCACGAACCGGCTCAGGGACACGGCGTTTCCTGCCGTGGCCGCTCGCTTCGCACCCTCCCCAGGCGGTTCACCACCACCTTTCCGCGCAGCAGCCCGCGGGCGCAGGCGTTCACGCTCAGGTTGCTGTGCGCGGCCATGCCGTTGGCCTGGTAGCGGAGCCAGGGGCGCGTGGAGGTGAGGCGAAGCCGTTCCGCGCCGCCAGCGGGGGCGTCGGTCGCACGCAGGATGTCGCCCGGGACGTCCGGCTGGCGGTTGCCATCCGGATCCCGGAACACCAGCCAGCCGCCGCTCCAGTCGTGGTCGCCGTCGCAGCCGGTCTCCGCGCGGCCTGGGCATACCACGACCTGCTCGCGACGCATGATCGCGCTGCTGCGGGCGGCGGCCATGTCGGCGGTGAGCAGGTGCAGGCTGGTCGCCAGGCGCTGGCGCTCCAGCGTGCTGCTGAATGCCGGCAGGCCGATGGTGAGGGTGATGGCGGCGATGGCCACCACCACCATCGCCTCGATCAGGGTGAACCCGCGCGAATGGCGCCTGGGCATGTCCAGCCTCCTTGCCGGTCATGTCTGTCTGGGGGACCACGCTAGACCGTGCGCCCGGCCACCGCTGTCGGCGTCCCGCGCCGGCCGGCGTCGGGAAAGCGCGGAGGGAGGCGTCCGCGCAGGCGCACCTGGAACCGCGCCAGCGCGTCAGGCCACGTTCGCGGACCGTTCGCGCCGCCCACCTACAATGTCGGGATGAGAGCAGCCGCGCACACGCCCTTCAAACTCGTTTCCCCCTACCAGCCCGCGGGCGACCAGCCGCAGGCGATCAAACGCCTGATCGCCGGCTTCGAGAACGGCCTGGCGCAACAGACACTGCTCGGCGTCACCGGCTCGGGCAAGACCTACACCATCGCCAACGTGGTCGAGGCGGTGCAGAAGCCGACCATCGTCATGGCGCCCAACAAGACCCTGGCGGCGCAGCTGTACGGCGAGTTCAAGTCGTTCTTCCCGCACAACGCGGTCGAGTACTTCGTCAGCTATTACGACTACTACCAGCCCGAGGCCTACATCCCGTCGTCGGACACGTTCATCGACAAGGACAGCGCGATGAACGAGCACATCGAGCAGATGCGGCTGTCGGCGACCAAGGCGCTGCTGTCGCGGCCGGACGCGCTGATCGTGGCCACGGTGTCGGCGATCTATGGCCTCGGCGACCCGGAGGACTACCTCAAGCTGCGCCTGATCCTGGCGCGCGGCGAGCGCATCGAGCAGCGCGCGCTGATCCGCCACCTCACCGAGCTGCAGTACACGCGCAACGACACCGAGCTGCGCCGCGGCACCTACCGCGTGCGCGGCGAGGTGATCGACGTGCATCCGGCGGAGTCGGAAGCCGAGGCGCTGCGCATCGAGCTGTTCGACGGCGAGGTCGAGAACCTGGCGCTGTTCGACCCGCTCACCGGCGAGGTGCAGCGCAAGGTGCCGCGCTACACGGTCTATCCGAAGACCCACTACGCCAGCACCCGCGAGAGCGTGCTCAACGCCATCGAGACCATCAAGGTCGAGCTCAAGGAGCGGCTGGAGCAGCTGTACGCGCAGAACAAGCTGGTCGAGGCGCAGCGCCTGGAACAGCGCACGCGTTTCGACATCGAGATGATGGCCGAGGTCGGTTTCTGCAACGGCATCGAAAACTACTCGCGGCACATGACCCGACGCGAGCCCGACGCGCCGCCGCCGACGCTGTTCGACTATCTGCCGCCGGATGCGCTGCTGGTGGTGGACGAATCGCACGTCACCGTGCCGCAGATCGGCGGCATGTACCGCGGCGACCGCGCGCGCAAGGAAACGCTGGTCGAGTTCGGCTTCCGCCTGCCGTCGGCGCTCGACAACCGCCCGCTGCGCTTCGAAGAGTGGGAGGCGCGCGCGCCGCGCAAGATCTTCGTCTCGGCCACGCCGGGCAAGTACGAGCTCGAGCATTCCGGTGACGAGATCGTGGAGCTGGTCGTGAGGCCGACCGGCCTGATCGATCCCGAGGTCGAGATCCGCCCGGTGGCGACCCAGGTCGACGACGTCCTTGGCGAGATCACCAAGCGCGTGGCCATGGGCGACCGCGTGCTGATCACCACCCTGACCAAGCGCATGTCCGAGAACCTCACCGAATACCTCGGCGAGCACGGCGTGCGCGTGCGCTACCTGCACTCCGACATCGACACCGTGGAGCGCGTGGAGATCATCCGCGACCTGCGCCTGGGCAAGTTCGACGTGCTGGTCGGCATCAACCTGCTGCGCGAAGGCCTGGACATGCCCGAGGTGTCGCTGGTGGCAATCCTGGACGCCGACAAGGAGGGCTTCCTGCGCTCCACCGGCTCGCTGATCCAGACCATCGGCCGCGCCGCGCGCAACGTGCGCGGCAAGGCGATCCTGTACGCCGACAGGGTGACCGACTCGATGAAGCGCGCGATCGAGGAGACCGACCGCCGTCGCGCGAAGCAGGTCGAATACAACACCGAGCACGGCATCACCCCGCGCTCGGTGGCGCGGCCGATCATGGACATCATGGAAGGCGCCCGCAGCGACGCCGCGGAAGCCCGCGGCAGCCGCGGCAAGGGGCTGCGACAGGTGGCAGAGGCGGCCGACGACTACGCCCGGCTCGAGCCGGCCAAGGCCGCGGCGCGTCTCAAGGCGCTGGAGCAGCAGATGTACCAGCACGCCCGGGACCTCGAGTTCGAGGAGGCCGCCGCCGTCCGCGACCGTATCCACCAGCTCAAGGAGGCCATGCTGGCCGTCCGCTAGGAGAAAGCTTTGTAGGAGCGGCTATAGCCGCGATCGTTCTTGCCCCCAACCCGGTCGCGGCTATAGCCGCTCCTACAGGCGGAGGCGGGGCAGCTTGGTACTTCGGGCTTGCTGTCAGCCGGGGCAGCCGCTAGAATTCCCGTCCCTTCGGGCGGTTAGCTCAGTGGTAGAGCATTACCTTGACATGGTAGGGGTCGGGGGTTCGAAACCCTCACCGCCCACCACTTAAGTCGCTGATACAGCGAGGATAAGTGGAGAAGGAACGAAACCCGGCCACTGCGCCGGGTTTTTCGTGTCCGTTGCAATGCGACCCGACGGCCTGGTGCCCAAGACCGGTGCTCAGTCGCCGCCGGCGTCCAGCGGGCCGGTAAGCTCCCTGATATCCCGATGCAGGATCCGCCTGATCTCCAGGATCGCAGGCGCGGATTCCTGGATGCTGTGCCCGCCAATGATCACTTTCTCCGACAGCGCGCCGGGCAGGTGCGCGCTGGGGTAGGGCACCAGCCCGTCATCGGATTCCTCGAGCGGCACGGTCGGGTCGGCCTGCGCGATGATGCTGTGGTACTGCACCCCGGGCGATATCGGCAGGTCGGCGGCGGCGCGGACGAAGGGGTCGTTTTCGCTGAGGTTCTCGATGCTGTTGGGCACCGCGATCGGTTCCGCCGTTCCGTCGTCCCCGACCAGGAGTTCGCCCACCTCCTCCAGCACCGCCAGCGGCAGCCGGACCAGCTTCCCGACCAGGCGCCCCAGCCGGTTCCCGGCCACCTTGGTGCCGCGATGCGGAGAGGCGATGAACACCACGCGCCCCACGCCCGGCAGCGGTTCGAAGCGCAGCATCCTGTCCAGTCTCGGGCCGATGCGCTCCATGCGGCCATCATCCAGCTCGTAGTTCTCGTGCGCCCACGTCCACAGCTGGTCGTCGGCGGATGACACCAGCAGCCGCGACAGCACGCCGCCCATGCTGTGGCCGATCAATACCGTGCCGTGCGAGGCGCGCGCGCTGCCTTCGGGATCGAAATGCTGCACCGCGTCCACGATGATGCGGCGGATCGCGGACTGGTTGAGCACCAGCGGCATGTTGGTGGGGTAGTAGACCTGCCAGATCTGGAATTCGCGGCGCAGGACGTCGTCGCCAAGCACTTCATTGGCGACGTTCACCCAGGCCTCGGGGCTGCTTGCAAGGCCGTGGATCATCAGCAGGATCCGGCGGTCGGGGTCGTAGGGCTGCATCAGATAGAGGTGTGGCCGGGTGATGCCCTGTTCACGGCCGAACAGGGTCTGCAGCGACTGCCGGTTGAAGCCGGAGCGGGCCAGCCACAGGCCGTAGCCGGCGCTGTAGTTGGCTGAAAGGGGCACGTGCAGGCCGTGCAGGTCGATCGCCTCTTCGACATATGGATCGTGGCCGCTGATGAGCAGCTCCCGCGTCGACAGCACGCTCGCCAGGTCGTCGCCCGGGAAGCGGATCAGCAGGGTGAGGGTGGGCGAGGGCATCTCGCTGTAGGGGCGGGGGCGGTTTGCGCGCCGACGATCCGGACCGTCGCCG
The DNA here is from genome assembly GCF_039548395.1 of Luteimonas changyuni. Classification (NCBI taxonomy): domain Bacteria; kingdom Pseudomonadati; phylum Pseudomonadota; class Gammaproteobacteria; order Lysobacterales; family Lysobacteraceae; genus Luteimonas; species Luteimonas changyuni. Next base: position 51,278 of record NZ_JBCLUZ010000003.1, on the reverse strand, counting down.
CGGTTGCGCTCGATTGAGGCCGGATCCGGGACCTGTACCGGCGTCGCCGCAGTGGTCACCGGGTCGTCGCCCATCACCGCAACCATTTCGGCGCCAAAGCCGTCACGCCGGTAGATGCTGCGCAGCCCGGCGAAGGAGATCGACGATGCGGGCACCAGCTCCTTCGGCAGCTCCACCCCTTCGGGCATGCGAACGCCGGACATGTCGTTCCTGATGGTCCAGCCAGCGATCGACAGGACGGCGTCAGTGTCAGCGCGACCTTCGGCATTGGTGCCGGTGCTGCCGTCTGCCGCATCGCCTGCCGCGGCATTGTCCGCGTGCAACACCTGCCAGCGCTCGAACAGCCCCGCCGCCGCCTGCTGCACGGCGTAGTTGTAGTAATCGCGGACCTGGGTCTGGCGATCCTCGAACGCGCGTTCGCCGGGCGCGCGCTCGCTGAAGAACAGGTAGGCGTAGGCGTGGCGCGCGGCTTCCAGCCAGGCGTCGACCTGGGCGTCGGCGGCGGGAACCGAGTCCACCGGCGTCAGCGCGATGGCCTGCTGCGTCCAGAGTTCGGCCAGCGACGCCAGGCGGCGCTCGTCGGTCAGGCCCTGCACCTTTGCGAGTGCGACCATGCAGGCGGGCGCGGGCGGCTCCAGGCAGGCGTTGTCGTCGAGGCCGGCGACGCGCAGTGTCGCCTGGGTCGCCGGGCTGAGTTCATCGGTGGTGAGGATGTCGCTGCGCTTGATGGCGATGTACTCGCCGGGGCCCAGCTGCTGGGCCTCCACGCGCGGCGCGAACTCCTTGAGGATCGCGCAGCCGCCGAGCAGCAGCAGGCAGCTGGCCAGCGCCAGCGCGCGGACTGCACGGTGCGCGGGGCTCGTCGCGGGGGCCCTGCGATGCATGACGGTCATTGCGCCAGCTCCGCCGCCGTGACGCCGGGCACCTGCTGCCGGATCGCACGTGAGAACGTCTGCGGATCCGGCGCATCCGCCGGAACGCGCAGGGCGCGCGGGTTGATGTACCCGCGCGCCTCCAGCTCGGCGAAGTCGTGGCCGGGGACCAGCGCGCCCTGGTCATGGGCATAGCTGGCGAAGTGTCCCGACAGCAGCAGGCGATAGTCCATCGGAAGCCCCGGGGCGATGTGGCGTGCGATCTTGAAGATGATGGTCGTGCAGTTGCTGGTCAGGGAATTGTAGAAGGCGGGCCGCTCCTGCAGCTCGCCGGCCTCGGCGAGGTAGCCGAGGAACATGGCGCGCAGCGCTTCGCGCGGAACGTCCAGCCGGTACAGGTACACGTCTTCGCCGCGTGCGTTGCTGCGCGTTCGCACGATGTCGCGCTCGTCCGCGGCTACCAGCACCTGCTCGAACCTGCGGAAGAAGCCACCCAGCGCGGAGAACGATTCGTGGCGCTCCTTGCGGATCTCCAGCGAGAACACCACCCGGCTGCCGTCCTCGAAGCCGAACGAGACCAGGGTGTGGGCGATGTGCGGTCCCATCCAGTACGACATCACCAGGTCCGCGCTGGCCAGTCCAGCGAGGTCGTAGCGCCGCGTTTCCCAGTGCGGCGTGTAGTCCTCTTCGGTGCGCCATTCGAAATTGCGCACGTTGTGCAGCACCACGGTATCGCCATGCACCTCGGCTTCGAGCAGCCGCGCGACGTCGTCGGCCCAGTCGCGATCGTGGGAGGGCGCAAGGCTGGCCCACCAGGCGAGCAGCCCCGCCAGTCCCAGGGCGAACGCCGCCAGCAGCAGGCCGCGGGCGGGGCGCAGGCGCCGGCCCGCGAGCGAGGCGATGGCCGCGATTCCGAGCAGCGACCAGGCGGCGATCACGATGCCACGCAATATCCCGGGCCCCGGCAGCTGATAGGCCAGCAGCAGGGCGCCCCAGCCCGCGGCCACGGCCAGGGCCACGGCCAGCAGCGACCTTCCGATGCGTGTCAGCCAGGGGCGGCGCTGGCGCGCGGATGCGCGGAAGGGGTGTTCGGGCATCGGAACCACGGGCCGGAGGGAGGGCGGAAGGGTACCCTGCCGCGCGGGAAGGGGCCGCAGCGGGCCTGCCGGCATCGCCCGGTGATGGCCTGGCCTGCCGCGTCGGAGTGGCGCCCGGGCGCCGCGCATGATTGACTGCGCGGTCATTCAAACGAGATTCCTGCGCGTCATGAAGACCCCGGGTGGCCTGCAAGCGCTGATCGACGACGGCGTGATCGACGAAGTGATGCGGCCGCTGAAAAGCGGCAAGGAGGCTGCGGTCTACGTGGTCCGCTCAGGCGATGACGTGCGCTGCGCGAAGGTCTACAAGGACATGGCGCACCGCAGCTTCCAGCAGCGCGTGCAGTACCAGGAGGGACGCAAGGTCCGCGGCAGCCGCGAGGCGCGCGCGATCGGCAAGGCCACGAAATACGGCCGCAAGCAGCAGGAAGCGGAGTGGAAGAACACCGAGGTCGAAGCGCTGTACGCGCTGCGCGATGCCGGCGTGCGCGTGCCCGAGCCCCACGGCTACTACCACGGTGTGCTGGTGATGGAGCTGGTGGTGGACGCCGACGGCCGGTCCGCGCCGCGCCTGGGCGAAGTGGAGCTGTCGCCGGAACAGGCCCGCGGCTTCCACCGCTTCCTGGTGCGGCAGGTGGTGAGGATGCTGTGCGCCGGCCTGATCCACGGTGATCTGTCGGAATACAACGTGCTGGTGGCACCCGACGGCCCGGTGCTGATCGACTTCCCACAGGTGGTCAGCGCGGCCGGCAACAACGCCGCGCGCAGCATGCTGCTGCGCGACGTCAACAACCTCACCGCAAGCCTTGGCGCCTGGGCCCCCGAGCTGCTCGATACCTGGTACGGCGAAGAGATGTGGGCGCTGTTCGAGGCCGGCGAACTGCGGCCCGAAAGTGAGCTCACCGGCGTGTTCGTCCATGACGAGTCGGTGCCCGACATCGACGGCGTGCGCGATGCGATCAACGATGCGCGCGAGCAGGCGCTGATCCGCCAGCAGGGACGCGAAGCGGCCGAAGAGCAGGATTGAGCGGCTTCACGGCGGTCACACCGCGCCGGACCTAGCCTCGTCCCAAGCCCTGCAACCGCGGGGGACGGAGCAAGACATGATCAAGTGGGCCATCATCTTCGCCGTCATCGGCCTCATCGCCGGTGCGCTCGGCTTCGGCGGCGCCGCGGGCGCGGCCATGGGCATCGCCAAGTTCCTGTTCTTCGCCGCGATCATCATCGCCGTGATCCTGTTCGTGCTCGGCATGACCATCTACAAGAAGGTCACATGAGCTCGGATGCGGCCACCTCGCGCACGAAGCAGGCCTGGTAGGCCGTGATATCCGGCAGCCCGATGCCGTAGGGATCGCCGGCAACGTACAGCGTGACGTGGGGAACGCCGCAGTCCAGCGCGCGCCCGCTGGACTGCGCCAGGTGGTGGCGGAACTCGGCGAAGGCGGGAGCCTGCAGGTGTTCGATGACCGACCAGGCCTGCAGCTCGCCATTCCATTGTTCCTTGGCCTTGTGGACCAGCGCATACCGTCCGGTGCCGCGGGGACGCCAGTGAAGCGGCTCGAACAGCGCACGGATGCGCTCTTCACCCAGCTGCGTGCGCAGCGCATCGCCGGCGTCGCGGCCGAGCAGGGTCATGTGCAGTTCGCGCTTGCGCTCGAGCACCTGGCCGTCCAGCCGCAGGCGCTGCGGCGAGTCGGTCGGCAACAGCCCCAGCGAATCGAGTGGCAGCGCCAGGCTGCCGTCTGCGCGGAATCCAGGCCACTGCATCGCTGCGACTCCTCGTCCGGGGACCAGGCATCGAGCTTACGCTAAGCTCTCGACAGCCAGATCGGCGACACCACGGAAGGTGACATGGACAGGATCAGGATGACGCTGGCACTCGCGTGCCTGTGCGCGGCATTGGCCGCAGGTGTGTGGCTTTCGGGCGTGCTGGTGCTGCAGCTGCTCGGCATCGGCGATGTGGCTGCCGGATGGGATACGTACCTCCGCTACCTGCGCGCCATCGAGCATCCCCGGGTCGCACCGCATGCGGGCCGTATCCGCGTTGCCGGTGGGATCGGCATGGGCCTGCCGCTGTTGCTGGCGAGCGTTCCCGTGTTCGCGCTGCTGCGGCCGGCGCGGCGTTCGATGCACGGCAGGGCGCGCTTCGCCAATGTCTTCGAGCTCGCGCGGCGGGGGCTGTTCACGCGCTCGGGCCACGGCATCGTTGTCGGCCGGCGGTTCGGACGCCTGCTGCGCCTGGACGGCCAGCAATCGGTCCTGCTCGCCGCGCCCACGCGCTCCGGCAAGGGCGTGGGCGTGGTGGTGCCCAACCTGCTCGACTACCGCGGCTCGGTGGTGGTGCTCGACATCAAGCAGGAGAACTTCGCGCTCACCAGCGGCTGGCGCGCGTCGCAGGGACAGGCCGTGTACCTGTTCAATCCGTTTGCCGAGGACCGCCGCACGCATCGGTGGAATCCGCTGTCGTACGTGTCCACCGAACCGCTGCAGCGGGTGTCCGACCTGCAGGGCATCGCCAACCTGCTGTATCCGGATGCCGGCGCCGAACAGAAGTTCTGGACCAGCCAGGCGCGCAGCGCGTTCATGGCGTTCGCGCTGTACCTGTTCGATCATTACGAGGCGCAGCGGCGCGACGGCGTGCCCGAGGGCCTGCAGCTGTTCCCGACCCTCGGCCACGTGTTCCGGCTGTCCTCGTCGGAGGGCGCGCCTGCGCGGCAGCACCTGCAGGACTTGGCCGCGCGGCCGTTCGTGGGTGAACACGCGCGACGCGCCTTCGGCAACCTGCTGTCGCAGGCCGAGGAGACCTTCGCATCCATCCTCGGCAGCTTCCGCGAGCCGCTCAATCCCTGGATCGACCCTGTGCTGGACGCGGCCACCAGCGGCAACGATTTCCTGCTTGACGACCTGCGCCGCCGACCGATGACGATCTACGTCGGCGTGCAGCCGCACCGCCTGGCCGAGGCGCGTCCGCTGCTCAACCTGTTCTTCAGCCAGCTGATCAACCTGAACACGCAGACCCTGCCGCAGGACGATCCCGGGCTGCGCCACCAGTGCCTGCTGCTGATGGACGAATTCACCGCGCTCGGCCGCGTCGACATCATCGCCACCGCCATGGCCTACATGGCCGGCTACAACCTGCGCCTGCTGCCGGTGGTGCAGAGCATGGCGCAGCTGGACGCGGTCTATGGCAAGGACGTGGCGCGTGCGATCGTCACCAACCACGCCATGCAGGTGGTGTTCGCGCCGCGCGAGCAGCAGGACGCCAACGACTATTCAGAGATGCTCGGCTACACCACGCTGCGCCGCCGCAACCTGACCCGGGGCCGTCGCCGGCGCGATGTCAGCCGCAGCGAAAGCGAAGAGCGCCGCGCGCTGATGCTGCCGCAGGAGCTCAAGGCCATGGGTCCGAAGCGCGAGATCGTGTTCTGCGAAGGCCTGGCGCATCCGGTCAGGTGCAGCAAGATCCGCTACTACGCGGATGGCCGCTACCGCTCCCGCCTGCTGCCGCCGGTCGCTCTGCCGACGCTGTCCACAAGCCTGACGACGCCGTGAACGCGACTTCCGGCGGCCGTGGGCGAGCCCATGCGCGCAGCGTATCGTGGGAGGCTGCTCCCCCCGCAACGCCGAACGAGGTGACCCCATGAAGCACGTCTTCCTCACCGCCGCACTTGCCGCGATGGCCTTCGCTGCCGCGCCGATCGCCGTCCATGCCCAGGACGAACCCGAAGAGGCCGCGCGCTCGCGGGCCAAGGACAGCCGCAAGGTCGACGACCGCTTCTGCATCGAGCAGACCGGATCGCGGATCACCGCGGCGCGCAATGCGCGCTCGAAGTCCGCGCAGAAGGAATGCGTGAGCGCCGGCGGCCGGGTGTACACCCGCGAGGACATCGAACGGTCCGGTTCGGTCGACCTGCAGGACGCCCTGCGCCGGCTGGATCCGTCGATCCGCTGACGCCTGCACGCGCAGCATCCGGACGCCCGGCCCGCCGGGCGTCCTCGGTTTGGAGGCCCAGCGTTGGCCTCCGGGACGCCCGGCTCCGTGTCGGGCGTCTTCTTTTCACGCGATGCGATAATCCGGGGCCCAGCCAACCGGTGAGCCGCCGATGTCCACGCGCCACGACCCGTCCCGCACCATCCGCGCGCCCCGCGGCACCGGCCTCAGCTGCCGCTCCTGGCTGACCGAAGCGCCGTACCGGATGATCCAGAACAACCTGGACCCGGAGGTGGCCGAACGTCCGGAGGACCTGGTGGTGTATGGCGGCATCGGCCGCGCGGCGCGCGACTGGGAGAGCTTCGACGCGATCCTCGAATCGCTGCGCACGCTTGGCGATGACGAGACCCTGCTGGTGCAGTCCGGCAAGCCGGTCGGCATTTTCCCCAGCCACGCCGATGCGCCGCGGGTGCTTATCGCCAACTCCAACCTGGTGCCGGCCTGGGCCAACTGGGAGCACTTCAACGAGCTCGATCGCAAGGGCCTGATGATGTACGGCCAGATGACCGCCGGCTCGTGGATCTACATCGGCAGCCAGGGCATCGTGCAGGGCACCTACGAGACCTTCGTCGAGATGGGGCGCCAGCATTACGGCGGCAGCCTCACCGGCCGCTGGATCCTGACCGCGGGACTCGGCGGCATGGGCGGCGCGCAGCCGCTGGCCGCATCGCTCGCCGGCGCCAGCAGCCTGACCATCGAGTGCCGCCAGGCCAGCATCGACTTCCGCCTGCGCACGCGCTACGTCGACGAGCAGGCCACGGACATCGACGACGCGCTCGCACGCATCGCGAAATACACCGCCGCCGGCGAGGCCAAATCGATCGCGCTGCTCGGCAACGCGGCGGATATCCTGCCCGAGCTGGTGAAGCGCGGCGTGCGCCCGGACTGCGTCACCGACCAGACCAGCGCCCATGACCCGGTGCACGGCTACCTGCCAATCGGCTGGACGGTGGAGCAGTGGCTGGCGGAGCAGGAGGCCAACCCGGAGACGGTGCGCGACGCGGCCAAGCAGTCGATGCGCGTGCACGTCGAGGCGATGCTGGCCTTCCACGCCCAAGGCATTCCGACCGTCGACTACGGCAACAACATCCGCCAGATGGCCAAGGACGAAGGCTGTGCGAATGCGTTCGACTTCCCGGGCTTCGTGCCGGCCTATGTGCGGCCGCTGTTCTGCAAGGGCATCGGGCCGTTCCGCTGGGTTGCGCTGAGTGGCGACCCGGAAGACATCTACAGGACCGATGCCAAGGTCAAGGAGCTGATCCCGGACGATACGCAGCTCCATCGCTGGCTGGACATGGCGCGCGAGCGCATCGAATTCCAGGGCCTGCCGGCGCGCATCTGCTGGGTCGGCCTGGGCCAGCGCCACCGCCTGGGCCTGGCCTTCAACGAGATGGTCCGCAACGGCGAGTTGAAAGCGCCGGTGGTGATCGGGCGCGATCACCTCGACAGCGGCAGCGTGGCCAGCCCCAACCGCGAAACCGAGGCGATGAAGGACGGCAGCGATGCGGTCAGCGACTGGCCGCTGCTCAACGCCATGCTCAACGTCGCCGGCGGTGCGACCTGGGTGTCGCTGCATCACGGCGGCGGCGTGGGCATGGGTTACAGCCAGCATAGCGGCGTGGTGATCGTCTGCGATGGCAGCGAAGCGGCGGACCGCCGACTGGCGCGCGTGTTGTGGAACGATCCGGCGACCGGCGTGATGCGGCATGCCGATGCGGGGTATGACATCGCCCGGGACTGTGCGAAAGATCAGGGCCTGAAGCTGCCCATGGCGGAGGGCTGAAGCCATTCAAGCCGGGCAGGATGCGCGCGCGGCTCACCCCACGCCCGGATACCGCTCGGCCTTCAGCAGCCGCGCCAGATGCGCGGCATTGCTCGCCGCCATCTCCACGCTCTGCGTGACCTTTTCCGGTACCTCCGGCAGGTCCTTGAAGTCGGTCTTCTGCATCGCTTCGCCCACCCAGTAGGCGCCGCCCGAGGCGGGAATGGTGAAGCCGACGTCGGCCAGCGCCTGGTAGAGCTCGGCGGTGACGTGGTGGGCGCCGTCCTCGTTGCCGACCACGCCGACCACGGCCACCTTGCCGAAGGTCGGGAAGCGGCCGCGGTCGTCGCCCTCACCGAGGAAGGCATTCATGCGTTCCAGCACGCGCTTGACGACGCTGGAGGGCTGGCCCAGCCATATGGGGGTGGCGAGCACGACGATGTCGGCCTCCATCACCTTGCCGCGCAGGCCGGGCCAGGCATCGCCATCGCCCTCATCCACGCTGACGCCGGGCTTCACGTCGTGATCGGCCACGCGGGTGCTGGTCGAGGTCACGTCGTGTTTGCCCAGGGCCTGCAGCAGCAGGTCCAGCATCTTCTGCGTGGAGGATTCGCCGGGAGAGGATTTCAGGGTGCAGTTGAGGCCGAAAGCGCGCAGTGCCATGGGAGGCTCCGGGTGGACGGGGAGCGGTCCATCCTGGCAGCCATGGGGTGCAGGGCATGTTGCCGGCGGGTCGGCCGGCGCAAGCCCAGGCCCAAGCCGTCGCGCCGGTTCGGCGGCAACGGCCCGTGCCTTCGCGGTCAGCGGTTCGGGTCGTCGAACAGGGTCCGATAATTCTCCAGCGCAGCGTGCATGTCGGCGACCGGCGCGGCGTCGGCCGGGTTCTCCTGCAGCGCCCGGGTGCCGGCCATCAGCCGCGCCAGGATCGCGTGCAGGGCGATGTCGGGTTCGGTGGGCAGGCTGCAGTTGGCGAACATGTATTCGACCGCGTCGTCGACGTCCGCGGCGCGGGCGATCACGGTGGCTTCGTCCGGACGGGCCTCAAGGCCGGCGATCGCGGTGCGGACGCGCGACATGCCTTCGATCAGGGGCGCATCCGGGGCCCAGGGCTCGTGGTTGTCGGGCACCGGGAAGTCGACGCCGAGCGCGGCCGCGGCTGCGTGTGCGTGGTCAGCATCATGTGCCGCGTCGTGCGCGTCGTCTTCCGCATGCGCGACCTGCTCGATGGCGCCGGCGTCCGCGGCGCTGGCGGCCGGGGTGCTGTCCTGGGCGCAGCCGGCCATGGCGGCGATCGCCATGGTGAGCGCGAGGGCGAGGGGAATCTGCTTCAGGTTCATGGGGATCTCCGGTGGGCGATGGCTGCCTGGATGTCACATCCGGGCGTCCGTGCGGACATCGTAGGAGCGGCGCTCGAAGCGGGCCATGACCCGGGTCAAGCCTGCCGGCGCCCGGTCCGGAGCGGCGTCACGGCAACGCCTGGCTTTGCAGGTACCCGGTACACATGGCACCAGCCCCTATTCATAAATGACCGGACGTGCTACAATACGCTTCGTAAGTTGTTGTAAACATTGAATTTATGGAGGAAGAAATCAAAAACTACCTGAAGCAGTCGTTCCTGTCCCTGATCCCCGGCAGCCGTCGCCGCCACCACGGCACGCGCAGCCATGCGGCTCCCGCTCAAAGCATCACCCGCATCCAGGCGGGCATCCCGCAGGCGCATTCCGTGCCTGGCCACGTCAAGATGGCGTACCGCCGCCGCCGCTCGCTCCCCGGCTATACCCACGCCGGTTATCTGTCCCGGCCGCTCCGCGATTCGCGCGTGGGCCAGCCGATGTTCCGCATCAGCTGAGCAGGGGGCGCAACCGCCCCGCGCGCGCGCCACGCGTGCACTCACTCCGGCGCAATCCTCACCATCCGGTCCATCAGGTGTTCGACGATCGCGTCCATGTCGCCGCAGCGGCCCATGTGCACCGCCGAGGTCTGGATGATCGCGCTGCGCTGTGCGGTCAGCCAGTGGAAGCGGGCGCGCTGCGGCAGCAGGCCGATGGGGCCTGCGTCCGGCCCGCCTTCGCAGATGCGCTGGATGGCGTCGAGGTGGCGCCGCAACGTGTCCAGGTCGATGCCGGGATCCAGCGCCCGCAGGCGGGCATCGTCCGCTTCGATGACGGCCTTGAGATAGCCGGTCTTCTCGCAGGACACGATCACGCCGACGTTGATGAACTCGCCGCGCTCCACCCGGGGCACGACGCGGATCACCGCATAGTCGTAGCTGTCAGGCGCGCGCACGTTCGGCCTCGTCGACAAAGGAATGCGGCAGCGCGAGGCGCTGCTGCAGGTAGCGCGTGTAGGCCACGCGCTGCTGCGCGGGCGTGCCGAAGGCGTCTTCGGCCTGAAGCCATGCATCCGGAATGTCGTCCACTATTTCCGCCAGTCGTTCCGGCGGCAGCAGCGCTGTAAGGCGTGCGTCGGCCTCGGTGAGTTCGCTCGCCCAGGGCAGCAGGACGTGGTCGCGGATCAGCGGGAAGGGCCTGCCGGCGCCGCCGGTGTCGCCGTCCCAGCCATGGTGGAAATACAGCGATGCGCCATGGTCGATCAGGGTGAGCTGGCGGTGCCAGACCAGCAGGTTGGGATTGCGAGCGGTGCGGTCGACGTTGCTGGTGTAGGCGTCGAACCAGACGATCGCCGACGCAAGCTCCGGCGACGGCTGCGTGGCGACCGGGTCGAAGTTCATTGCGCCCGGAAGATAGTCCAGCGCCAGGTTGAGTCCGGCGCTGGCCTTGATCAGCGCCTGGATCTCGGGGTCGCCCTCGGTGCGCGCAAGTTCGGCATCGAGTTCGATGAGCACGATCTCCGGCACCGGCAGGCCGAGCGCGTGCGCGATCCCGCCGGAGACCAGCTCCGCCACCAGCGCACGCGGCCCCTGGCCCGCGCCGCGGAACTTGAGCACGTACATGCCATCGTCGTCGGCCTCGACGATCGCGGGCATCGAGCCGCCCTCGCGCAGGGGCGTGACATAGCGGGTGGCGGTGACGGTGCGCAATGGCATCGGGGAAGCATAGCGCCGCTCGACGCGGCACGGCACGGCATGGCACGGCTCAAGCCAGGCCGGTCCGGCCCTTTCGGCATTGTCCGTTCGCTACGGGGCGGCGTAGTCTGCGGGCTTCGCTCCGCGTCACCAGGCCATCGAAGCCTTGCCTGCGGACGGCCACCGCTTCCGCCGCACGAGTCATCGAATGAGCCAACCAGCCAGCGCCAACGCCCGCCCGTCACGCAGCCTCTTCCGCACCAAGTCCATCGAGCAGACCATCGCCGATTCCGTCGAGCCGGGACGCGAGCTCAAACGCTCGCTCACGGCCTGGGACCTGATGATCCTGGGCGTGGCGGTGGCGGTGGGCGCAGGCATCTTTTCGGTCGGCGCGCGCGCCGCCGGCAGCTTCGCCGGGCCGGCAGTCACCGTGTCGTTCATGCTTGCCGCGCTTGCCTGCGCGCTGGCGATCATGTGCTACGCGGAATTCGCCTCGACCATTCCGGTTGCCGGCAGCGCCTATACCTACACCTATGCCACCCTCGGCGAGTTCCTGGCGTGGATCATCGGCTGGGACCTGATTCTTGAACTGCTGACCGCGGCCGCGGTGATCGCCAAGTACTGGGGCATCTACCTGGCCACGGTGTTCGAGCTGTTCGACGTCCACATACCAACCACGATCAGCGTGCTCGGCCTGGCCATGGACTGGGGCCCGCTGTTCATCGTCAGCGTGTTCACCGGGCTCCTGATCCTGGGCACCAAGATGTCGGCGCGGGTCAACAACGTGTTCACCCTGATCAAGGTCGGCATCGTGGTGTTCGTGATCGTGGTCGGGCTGACCTACTTCAATGCGGACAACCTGACGCCCTTTGTTCCGCCATCGGAGCCGACCGGCGGCGGCAGCGCGGACGCGTGGTCGCAGTCGCTGCTGTCCTGGCTCACCGGCGCGGCCCCGGCCAGGTACGGCGTCGCCGGCGTGCTGTCGGGTGCGGCGCTGGTGTTCTTCGCCTTCATCGGCTTCGACGTGGTCGCGACCTCGGCGGAAGAAGTCAAGAATCCGCAGCGCACGCTGCCGCTTGGCATCTTCGGCGGCCTGGCGCTGGTCACGCTGCTTTACCTCGGCGTGTCCCTGGCGCTGACCGGCATGGTGCCGTACACGCTGCTGGCCTCGGTCGAGAACCCGTCGCTGGCCACTGCGTTCATCGCGGTCGGCGCGGACTGGGCGGCGCAGGTGATCTCGGTCGGCATCCTGGTCGGCCTGACCACGGTGATCATGGTGCTGCTGATGGGGCTTTCGCGCGTGCTGCTGGCGATGAGCCGCGACGGCCTGCTGCCGCGCTGGCTCAGCGTCACCTCGGAAACGCGCAAGACGCCGGTGCGCCTGCAGCTGATCAGCGGCGCTGCGGTGGCGCTGCTGGCCGGCTTCACCCAGGTCGAGATCCTGGAAGAGATGATCAACATCGGCACGCTGTCGGCCTTCGTGCTGGTCAGCCTGGCGGTGGTGGTGCTGCGGCGCACGCGGCCGGACCTGAAGCGCGGCTACCGGGTGCCGTTCTCGCCGGTGCTGCCGATCGTCTCCGCGCTGCTGTGCTTCTACCTGATGCTCAACCTGACCACGCTGACCTGGGTCCGCTTCGCGGTCTGGCTGGCGGTGGGCGCGGCGATCTATTTCGCCTACGGGCGTCGGCATGCGCGCGTGGGCCACCTGGACGCGGCCGGGAAAGGTTGAGCGTGGCCGAGGTTGCCATCCTCACGCCCGATCCCGCGGTCGGCGAGTACGCGCTGCTGTGGCCCGTGGTGCTGGCGCGCCTGCAGGCCACGCTGCATGACGAAGGCATCCGCGCGACGCCAACGCCCTGGACGGCGCACGTGGACGATGCCGCCGGACTGCGCGGTTTCGCCCAGGTGCTGCCGCTGCTGGTCTGGAGCTACCACCTCGACCACGCGCGCTGGCTTGCGGCCTGCGCGACCTGGAGCCGCGCGGGCGTGCCGATGGCCAATCCTGCCGACGTTCTGGCGTGGAATTCCGACAAGCGCTATCTCGTCGACCTGTCCGCGCGCGGCATCGCGATTCCACACACGGTCTGGACGCCTGATCCGACGCGCGCCCAGCTCGAACAGGCCTTCGCCGGGACCGGTGCCGACGAATTGATCGTCAAGCCGTCGGTGTCCGGCGGAGCGTGGAAAACGCAGCGCGTGCGCCGCGACGGCATCGATGAAGCCGTGGCCGCTGCTGGCGGCGGCGGCGACATGCTCGTGCAGCCCTACCTGCCAACCATCGCCAGCCAAGGCGAAACCTCGCTGCTGTATTTCGGCGGCAAGCTCTCGCACGTGGTGAACAAGCGCCCCGTGCCCGGCGACTTCCGGGTGCAGGAAACGTTCGGCGGGCAGTACACGCTGCTGCAGGCACCGCCGGCCGGCGCGCTGGAGCTGGCCGAAAAGACCCTGGCCGCCATCGACGCACGGTTGCTGTATGCGCGCATCGACGTCGTGCCCGACGTCGACGGCCGCTGGCTGCTGATGGAAGCGGAGCTGATCGAGCCGGATTTCTACCTGGGCGTCGACCCGGCGCGCGGCGCGGGCTTCACCAGCGCGCTACGCGCCTGCGTTTGAGCGTTGAACGGGCGGCGCAGCGTTTGCAAGTCCCCCGCTACAGCGCAGCCACCCGGAACCGTCGGCCCTTGATCTTGCCCTCGCGCAGGCGTGCCAGCGCCTGCGGTGCCTGCGCACGCGCGATCGCAACGTAGGCACGCGTGGCCAGCACGTCGATCTTGCCGATCGCCTTCGCCGACAGGCCGGCATCGCCGGTGAGCGCGCCCAGGATGTCGCCGGGGCGCAGCTTGTCGGTCTTGCCGGCGTCGATGCGCAGCGTGGCCATCGCGGCCCTGGGCACGCCCTTCGGCCGGCCTTCGACCGGCTGCGCGCGTTCGCGTGGCAGGGTGCGGAACTGGTGGTCCTCGATCGCCTCCATGCGCCGCAGCTCCTGCGGCGTGCACAGGGTCAGCGCCAGGCCCTCGCGCCCGGCGCGGCCGGTGCGGCCGATGCGGTGCATGTAGGTGTCGGGGTCCGAGGGCACGTCGTAGTTCACCACCGCGGCCAGGTCGTCGATGTCCAGGCCGCGCGCGGCGACGTCGCTGGCCACCAGCACGTTGCAGCTGCGGTTGGCGAAGCGCAGCAGGGTTTCGGCGCGGTCGCGCTGCTCCATGTCGCCGTGCAGGGCGAGCGCGTCGAAGCCGTAATGGTTCAGCGAGGCGGCGACTTCGTCGACGTCGCGGCGCATGTTGCAGAACACCACGCACGACTCCGGGCGATGTTCGAGCAGCAGCGCCGCCAGCTGCGGCGCCTTGCGCTCGGCTTCGGCGTCCACCACTACCTGGGTGATCTCCGGCGCGCCGGCGCTGCCGCCGACGCTGACTTCCGCGGGATCACGCAGCATCGTCCTGGCCAGGGCGCGGATCGCATCCGGAAAGGTCGCCGAGAACAGCAGCCGCTGGCAGTTGCGCGGAACGTGCCGGGCGACATCGCGGATCTGGTCTTCGAAGCCCATGTCGAGCATGCGGTCGGCTTCGTCAAGCACGAAGGTCTGCACGCCGCCGAGCTGCAGTGCGCCCTGGCCGAGGAGTTCCAGGATGCGCCCCGGCGTGCCCACGACCACATGTGGCGCGTGCGCGAGCGACGCCAGCTGCGGCGCCAGCGGAATGCCGCCGCACAGCACCGACAGCTTCACGTTCGGAACCCCCAGGGCCAGCTTGCGCAACTGCGCGCCGACCTGCTCGGCGAGCTCGCGGGTGGGGCACAGCACCAGCGCCTGGGTGCGCACCTGCGCCGGGTCCAGGCGCTGCAGCAGGCCGAGCCCGAAGGCCGCGGTCTTGCCGCTGCCGGTGGGCGCCTGGGCGATGACGTCACGGCCTTCGAGGATCGCGGGCAGGGCCTGCGCCTGCACCGGCGTCATCGCGGTGTAGCCGAGTGCCTCCACGCCGCGGAGCAGCGCAGGCGGGACGGGGAGGGTGGAGAAGGCGGGGGGCTGGTCGATATCCATATCGCCATGATCGCAGCATTCCTGCCGTGGGAGCGGCTCCGGCCGCCATGCGCCGGCGCCGATCGCGGCCATGGCCGCTCCCAGGACGGGTCGCGCTTGTAGCCGCTCCCTCAGGACGGGTCGTGCTTGTAGCCGCTCTCACAGGACGGTCGCGGCTGAGCCGCTTCCACGGGACGTCGCGGACGGCTGCTGTCGGAGCTGCCCGCGGCTCTGCCGTCGCTGTCAGCGTCGCTCGCGTCCTTCGTCGTCGCTGATCGTGTCGCTGCGCACGTCATCGGCGAAGGAACGGCCGTCGGCATCGACATCCCCAGGCTGGTCGTCGAGGGCCACGTCCAGGAGGTCGGCGCCGGTGTCGACGCCGATGTTGTCCATCGCCGAGGTCGCGCGCGGGTCCTTCAGCTTCGGGCCGCGGGTCTCGGGCAGATCGGTGCCGTCGTCGAGGCTGGATTCTTCCGCCGGGGCGTCGGGTCGGGTGGGGTTGGACTTGGCCATCAGGGCACTCCGCTGCGTGGGGGAGACCACTGTGGTCCGGGGCGCGTCAAGGCAAGGCAAACACGGCTGGGCTGCTGCGCCGGCGCCAACCAGGCCCGTTGTGGCGCCAAACAGGGCGGCCGCGCCCGGTGGCCATGCTGGCCTGAAGCCGGGGGCCGGATCGCAGTCGCATGGGGTGAGACGCCGGGCGTGCAGGCTGCGCGCCACGCCGCACCGGAGCCCGCCTTGAACGCCATTACCCGGCCCGCCCAGGACATCGCGCCCATGGGCGGCAACACCCTGGCCGCCAGGCTCGAGGCCAAGTACCCCGGCCGCGTCACCGGCAGCCTGCTGCTGCCCGGGCAGGGCGGCGACTACGCGCCGCTCCCCGACGATCTTCCCGAGCCCCTGGCCCGTGCCCTGCGCGCGCGCGGCATCGATCGCCTGTACAGCCACCAGGCGCGGGCCTGGGAAGCGACGCAGGCCGGCCGGCACCTGGTGGTGGCCACGCCCACGGCGTCCGGAAAGTCGCTGTGCTACACGCTGCCGGTGGTCGCCAGCGCACTGCGCGAGCGCGGCAAGGCGCTGTACCTGTTCCCGACCAAGGCGCTGGCGCAGGACCAGGTGTCGGACCTGCTGGAGCTGAATGCCGCCGGCGGACTTGGCCTGCGCGCGGCCACCTTTGACGGCGATACCCCTGGCGATGCGCGCCGCGCGATCCGCGTCAGCGGCGACATCGTGGTCAGCAACCCGGACATGCTCCACCAGGGCATCCTGCCGCACCACACCAAGTGGGCGCAGTTTTTCGAGAATCTGCGCTACGTGGTGATCGACGAGATCCACACCTATCGCGGCGTGTTCGGCAGCCACGTCGCCAACGTGATCCGCCGGCTGCGGCGGGTGTGCGCGTTCTATGGCGCGTCGCCGACCTTCATCCTGTGCTCGGCGACCATCGGCAATGCCGGTGAACACGGGCGCGCGCTGATCGAAGCCGCGATCGACGAAGTCGAGGTGATCGAAGACAGCGGCGCGCCGCGCGGCGACAAGCACGTGCTGCTGTGGAATCCACCGGTGATCAATCCCGACCTCGGCATCCGCGCGTCGGCGCGCTCGCAGTCCAACCGCATCGCGCGGCTGGCGATCAGGGCCGGGCTCAAGACCCTGGTGTTCTGCCAGTCGCGGTCGATGGTCGAGGTGCTGACCAAGTACCTGAAGGAAGTGTTCGACCACGATCCGCGCAAGCCGCGCCGCATCCGTGCGTATCGCGGCGGCTATCTGCCAACCGAGCGCCGCGCCGTGGAGCAGGACATGCGCGCCGGGCGCATCGACGGCATCGTCAGCACCTCGGCGCTGGAACTTGGCGTGGACATCGGCAGCCTGGACGTGGTCGTGCTCAACGGCTATCCCGGCAGCATCTCCGCCACCTGGCAGCGCTTCGGGCGCGCGGGGCGCCGGCAGCAGCCGTCGCTGGGCGTGCTGGTGGCGGGCTCCGAGGCGCTGGACCAGTACGTGGTGCGGCATCCGGAATTCTTTGCCGCGGCCAATCCGGAGCACGCGCGCATTGAACCCGACCAGCCGCTGATCCTGCTCGATCACATCCGCTGCGCCGCCTTCGAGCTTCCGTTCCGCGATGGCGACGGGTTTGGCCCGGTAGATCCGGGGCCGTGGCTGGAGGTGCTGGCCGAGAGCGGCGTGCTGCACCAGGAGGGCGAGCGCTGGGAGTGGATCGCCGACAGCTATCCGGCGCAGGCGGTGAACCTGCGCTCGGTGGCCGACGGCAATTTCGTGGTGGTAGACCGCACCGATGGCCGCCAGGTGATCGTGGCCGAGGTCGATTATTCGGCCGCGGCGCTGACGCTGTACGAGGGCGCGATCCACATGATCCAGTCCGAGCCCTTCCAGGTGGAGCGCCTGGACTGGGAAGGCCGCAAGGCCTATGTGCAGCGCACGCAGGTGGACTACTACACCGACGCCATCGACTACACCAAGCTCAAGGTGCTCGACGACATGGAGCAGGCGCCGGCGGGGCAGGGCTCCGCGCACATGGGCGAGGTGCACGTGCTGCGCCGGGTGTCGGGCTACAAGAAGATCCGATTCCACACCCACGAGAACATCGGCTACGGGCCGGTGACCCTGCCCGACCAGGAGCTGCATACCAGCGCGGTGTGGTGGCAGCTGCCGCAGCGGGTGCTGGAAGATGCGTTCGAGATGCGTCACGAGGCGTTGGACGGCTTCCTCGGCGCCGCGCACGCGCTGCACCTGGTGGCGCAGGTGTCGGTGATGGCCGAGTCGCGTGACCTGCTGAAGGCGGTGGGCAGCGGGGACGGGGCGTGGTTTGCCGGGCGCAACGCGAGGGGGCGTGGGCAGCTGCGCGGTGGCGATGGCAATGGCGAGGCTGGAGACGCTGCGATGGCGCTGCGTGGCGACGCCAACGCCAACGCCAACATACATGTGCTTGATCCTGCCGGCCGCTTTACGCCCACGCTGTACCTCTACGACAACTATCCCGGCGGCGTGGGGCTGTCCTCGCCGCTGTACGAGCGGCGCGAAGAACTGGTCGCCCGCGCGCGCGCGGTGGTTTCGGACTGCGACTGCCATGCCGGCTGTCCGGCCTGCGTCGGTCCGATCCTCGAGGCCGACGAGGGCGGTAGCGGCACGCCGCGGCAGCTCGCACTGCGCGTGCTCGACCTGCTGGTCGCGACGTGAGCGCGCTGGCGAAGAAGCTCGCGGGGCTGCGCAAGCAGGCGGGCGTGGCAGCGGGCATGACGGGTGGGGTGGAGCCGGTGTCCGACCGTGTCGCGGCTGCTCCGTGCCGTCACGATGCCACCGCATCGGCGCGCGCGGCCAAGGCATCGCATGAGGCCACCATCGCCCAGCTCCGCACCCTGCTGAAGATCCGCGCGCCGGCGCTGGTCGCGGCCCCGCGCAGCATCGACCGCACGCTGCCTGGCGAGGAGGTTTCGCCCGGTCTTCGCTATTTCGAACAATGGACGCCGTGGCCGGAGGGTGAGGACGTCCTGCCGCTCACCGGCATCGGCCAGGACACGATCGCCCGCGAACACCTGCTCGCCTTCGATACCGAAACCACCGGGCTTGCCGGCGGCACCGGCACCCGTGCCTTCATGATCGGTGCCGCCGACTGGCGCGACGGCGGCCTGCGCATCCGCCAGCTGTGCATCACCCGGCTGGCGGCGGAAGAGGCGATGCTTCGTGCGTTCGCCGGCTGGCTGGAAGAGGACACCGCGCTGGTCAGCTACAACGGCAAGAGCTACGACCGCCCGCTGCTGTCCACGCGCTATCGCCTCGCGCGCCTGCCCGATCCGGTGTTCGGGCGCCGCCACATCGACCTGTTGCACCCGGTGCGCCGGCGCTATCGCGGCGTGTGGGCCAACTGCCGCCTGGCGACGGTGGAGCGGGAGTTGCTCGGCGTGCTGCGCGAGGACGACCTGCCGGGTTCCGAAGCGCCCGGTGCGTGGCTGGGCTACCTGCGCGGCGGCAGCGCCTCCAAGCTGCGCCGCGTCGGCCTGCACAACGCGCAGGACCTGCGCAGCCTGTGCGGGCTGCTGGAGGCGCTGCAGGACAGGAGCGAGGGCGAGTCGACGGTGTGTCCCCTCACCGACATCGCCTGAAATGTCTGCCGCAAAGCCCTTTCAGGAGCCCTTTCAGGAGCCCTTGAAGGAGCCTGCAGAAGCGTTTCCTGTAGGAGCGGCTATAGCCGCGAAGCTCTTCACATCGCGGCTATAGCCGATCCCACAAGAGCCCCTCCCACAGCAGCCATAGCCGCTCCCACAGCAGCCATAGCCCCTCCCACAGCAGCCATAGCCCCCCACAGATGCTTGTGCAGACGTCCCGAAAATTCTGCTCAGTGCCCCGCTTGCCGGCGCCGGATCAGCAGTCCAGCTTCGCCGACAATCGCCGTCAGCAGGATCAGCGAGTTGGTGACGATGAACACCCAGTTGTCGAGCATCCAGCTGTAGGCGATGAAGCCGACGGACGCGGCTATCTGGCCCAGGAACAGCCAGCGCGAGACACCCTTGGCGTCCTTGTCCTTCCACTGGGTGAGGATCTGGCGGCTGAGGGTGGCGAGCAGGATGGCCGAGGCCGCCCAGCCGATGATGTCGGGATTCATGGGTGGAGGTGTCCGCGATCATTGGGAGGGCGCGATCATGCGGCGCGGCGGGTCCGCGGCGGGTGAACCGGCCGCGACGGGCATCGCGGCATCGCGGCCATGGCCGCTCCCACAGGGGAGCAGGGGGGCAGGGGAGCAGGGGAGCAGGGGAGCAGGGGAGCGGCGTCGCGGTGGAGCGTCCCGCGTCCGGAGCGGGGCGCGCACGTCGCTATCACCGGCGCGGTGATTACATCGATGCTCCAACCCGACATGGAGTTGATCGTGACCGACCCCCGCGAACTCGAAGAGAAATTCTGGAAGGCGCTTGAGAGCGACCGCACCGTGATGCTCGGCCTTGACGGCCAGGAAGACGGCCACGCCCGGCCGATGACCGGGATGGCGGAAGAGCGCCGCGCCCCGATCTGGTTCTTCACCTCCGCCGACAACCTGCTGGTGAAGCAGCTGGGTTCCGGCGGCGGCCGCGCCATCGCCGGTTTCGCCTCCAAGGGCCATGACCTTTTCGCCAGCATCCGCGGCACCCTGCGCGTGGACACCGACCGCGCCGTGGTCGAGCGGCTGTGGAATCCCTTCGTCGGCGCCTGGTACGAGGGCAAGGACGATCCCAAGCTGCGACTGCTGCGCCTGGACGCGGAAGATGCCGAGGTCTGGATCGATGCGTCCAGCATGGTCGCCGGCGTGAAGATGCTGCTGGGCATCGATCCGAAGAAGGAATACAGGGACAAGGTCGGCGACGTCGACCTGCGCTGAACGGAGCGCACGGTGGCCCGGGGTGATCTGGTGGTGTCGACGCCGGAAGGGCTGTACTGCCCCTCCGGCGATTTCCACATCGATCCCTCGCGGCCGGTGCCGCGCGCGGTGATCACCCACGGCCACGGTGACCATGCGCGCCCCGGCATGGGGACCTACCACGTTGCAGAGCAGGGACTGCCGATCCTGCAATGGCGGCTGGGAGAGCAGGACTACCGCGTGCACGCGCTCGGCGAACGCGTGCGCATCGGCGGTGCGCTGGTGTCCTTCCATCCTGCCGGCCACGTGCTTGGTTCCACCCAGGTGCGCATCGAAAGCGGTGGCGAGGTCTGGGTGGCATCGGGCGACTACAAGCGCGATCCGGACCCGACCTGCCTGCCGTTCGAGGTCGTGCCCTGCGATGTGTTCATCACCGAATCGACCTTTGGCCTGCCGATCTACCGCTGGCCGCTGGCGTCGGCGGTGGCGCGCGACATTGTCGAGTGGCGCGAAGAGTGCGCCGCCAACGGCGAGGCCGCGATCCTGTACTGCTACGCGCTGGGCAAGGCGCAGCGCGTGCTGGCCGAGCTCGCGGCACACAGCGATCGTCCGGCATTCGTGCATGGCGCGATCGACGCCGGCGTGCAGGTCTATCGCGAGGCTGGCGTGGCGATGCTCGACACCCGCCGCGTGGCCGACGAGGCGCGCGGCTCCGATTTCGCAGGCGAGCTGGTGATCGCGCCGCCCTCGGCCGCCGGCAGTCCGTGGATCCGCCGCTTTCGCCGCGCGCAGCAGGGCTTCGCATCGGGCTGGATGCGCATCCGCGGCAACCGCAGGCGGCGCAATTACGACCGCGGCTTCGTCGTGTCCGATCACGCCGACTGGCCGGCGCTGTTGCGCACCGCGCACGAGACCGGCGCGCGTCGGGTGATCGCCACCCACGGCGACACCGACGCGCTGGTGCGCGTGCTCAACGAGCGCGGCATCGACACCGGCGTGTTCGCCACGGGCTACGGCGAGGACGACTGATGCGCCGCTTCGCCGCCCTCTACGAGCGGCTGGACCGCAGCACTGGCACGACCGACAAGCGTCGCGCCCTGGTCGCCTACTTTCGCGATGCGCCGGCGCGCGATGCCGCATGGGCGCTGTGGCTGCTGGCCGGCGGCAAGGTCGGTGGCGCGCGCGCGAAGATCGCGGGCACGGGCGAATTGCGGGCCTGGATCGGTGAGGAAAGCGGCACGCCTGACTGGCTGGTCGAGGCCTGCCACCACCAGGTCGGCGATCTGGCTGAGACCTTGGCCCTGCTGTTGGACGACCCGCCCGTCGACCACGGGAGCAGCGCCCGTGGACAGAGCCATGACGCGGTCGATACCGGCAGTGGCAGTGGTGGCGGCAGCGGCAGTGACAGTGGTGGTGGCAGCAGTAGCAGTGGCAGTGGTGGTGATGGAGCCGCGGAAGCGACCGGCCTCGCCGACTGGATCGAACATCGCCTGGCGCCGATCGCCAACGCCGAACCCGAAGCGCGCCGCGCGGTGGTCGTCGGTGCGTGGCGCAGCTTCGTGTTCCGCGAGCGCCTGGTATTCAACAAGCTGCTGACCGGGGCGTTGCGCGTGGGTGTGTCGCAGGGCCTGGTGCAGCAGGCGCTGGCCGAACTGTCGGGCGTGGACATCGCGCTGATCGCGCAGCGCATGCTCGGTCGCTGGACGCCGAGTGCCGCCTTCCTCGAGGGGCTGCTCTCGGCGGAGCCGCAGGCCGGCGACGCCGCGCTGCCGTATCCCTTCTTCCTGGCTTCGCCGCTGGAGGTCGAGCCGGACGCGCTTGGTCCGATCGACGACTGGCTGCTGGAGTGGAAGTGGGACGGCATCCGCCTGCAGCTGATCCGGCGCGAGGGTCCGGTTGCGCTGTGGTCGCGTGGCGAGGAGCGCATGGACGGGCGCTTCCCCGAGATCGAAGCCGCTGCGGCGCGGCTGTCGCGCGACTGCGTGATCGACGGTGAACTGCTTGCCTGGCAGCCGGGTGACGCGGACCCGATGCCGTTCAGTGCGCTGCAGACCCGCATCCAGCGGCTCAGGCCCGGGCCGAAGTCGCTCGCCGCCGCCCCTGCCCGCGTGCTTGCCTACGACCTGCTGGAGCTTGAAGGCGAGGACCTGAGGACGCGCCCGCTGCGCGAGCGCCGCGCGCTGCTGACGGAACTGCTTGGTGCCACGCAGGCCGGCACGTACGCCAACGCCAGCGCCAATCACGATGCCGGACCACATGCCGATCCCGGCATCGGCCGCATCTTGCTTTCGCCCGGTGTCCACGCCGAGGACTGGGCACACGCCGCCACGCTCCGCGAACAATCCCGCGACCGCGGCGTCGAAGGACTGATGCTCAAGCGCGCCGATTCCCCCTATCGCCACGGCCGCAAGCGCGGCGACTGGTGGAAGTGGAAGGTCGATCCGCTCAGCATCGACGCGGTGCTGATCTACGCCCAGTCCGGCCACGGCCGGCGCAGCACGCCGTTCACCGACTACACCTTCGGCCTGTGGGATGGCGACGCGCTGGTGCCGGTGGCCAAGGCCTATTCCGGCCTGGACGATGCCGAAATCCTGCGCCTCGACCGCTGGATCCGCGCGCACACGCTGGAGCGCTTCGGCCCGGTGCGTTCGGTCGAGGCGGTGCACGTGTTCGAACTCGGCTTCGAAGGCGTGAACCGCTCCGCGCGCCACAAGTCCGGCATCGCCGTGCGCTTCCCGCGCATCCTGCGCTGGCGCGAGGACAAGCCCGCGAGCGAAGCCGACCGGCTCGACAGCCTGCGGGCGCTGTCGCGGTGATGATGGCTGGCGCGGAGCCACGCGAGGAGCCTGCATGCGCACCGGCATCAGCTGCGCGGAACGTTGGTCGCCAACGCGCCGACGCAGCGCTCACCGCATGGTTCGCGGCACAGGGCTGGCGTCCCGCAGCCTTCCAGCGCGAAGCCTGGCGTCGCTACCTGCGCGGCGAGTCCGGACTGCTGGTCACGCCCACCGGCAGCGGCAAGACCCTGGCCGCGGCCGGCGGGCCGCTGCTGGAAGCGCTGCGCCTGGGCGATAGGCGGGCGCCGAAGCGCGCGTCCGCGTCCACGCCGCCGCGCCTGCGCCTGCTCTGGATCACGCCCCTGCGCGCGCTCGCCGTGGACACCGTGCGCGCGCTGCGCGAGCCGATCGACGCCCTCGGCGTGCCCTGGATCGTGGCCATGCGCACCGGCGACGCCGGCGCCGGCGACCGCCGGCTTGCGCGCAAGGGCCTGGCCGACGTGCTGGTGACCACGCCGGAGTCCTTCGCGCTGGCGCTGTCGTATCCGGATGCCGGCGACATCCTGTCCGGCGTGCGCGCGGTGGTCGTCGACGAATGGCACGAACTGCTCGGCAACAAGCGCGGCGTGCTGCTGCAGCTCTGCCTGGCGCGCCTGCGCGCGCTGGCCCCGGGCGCGCGCACCTGGGGCCTGTCGGCAACGCTCGGCAACCTCGATGAGGCGCGCGACGTGCTGCTTCCGCACGCGCCCGGCGCGGCCATCCTGTCCGCCCCGAAGCAGCGCAAGATGATCCTCGAAACCCTGCTGCCCGGCGAAGGCGAACGCTTTCCCTGGGCCGGCCACCTCGGCCTGTCGCAGCTTGAACGCGTTGCCGCCGTGCTGCAGCGCGCCCGCAGCAGCCTGCTGTTCACCAACACCCGCTCGCAGGCCGAACTCTGGCACCGCGCGCTGCAGTCGGTGTGGCTGGACGACCCGTCCACGCTCGCGCTTCACCACGGCTCGCTCGACGCCTCCTTGCGTGCCGCCGCTGAATCCGGCCTGCGCGACGGCAGCGTGCGCTGCGTGGTCGCGACCTCCAGCCTCGACCTCGGCGTCGACTTCCCCGCGGTCGACCAGGTGCTGCAGTTGGGCAGCCCCAAGGGCATGGCGCGCCTGCTGCAGCGCGGCGGGCGCGCGCGGCATCGGCCGGGCGAAGCCGGGCACGTGGTCTGCGTGCCCACGCACGCGCTGGAACTGGCCGAATACGCCGCGGCGCGCAGTGCGCTGGCATCCGGCCGCATCGAATCGCGGCCGCCGCCGCGGCTGTCGCTCGACGTGCTTGCACAGCACTGCGTCACCCTCGCGCTCGGCGGCGGCTTCGAGCACGACGCGCTGCTTGCCGAAGTCCGCGGCACGCACGCCTTCGCCGATCTGTCCGATGCCGCGTGGGAGGCGGTGCTCGATTTCATCGTGCGCGGCGGCAGCGCGCTGGAGTCCTATCCCGACTACCGCCGCGTGCTGCGCGACGGGGACGGTACCTATCGCGTGCACGATCGCCGCGTCGCCTTCCGCCACCGGCTGTCGATCGGCACCATCACCAGCGACGGCGGCGTGCAGGTGCGCTTCCTCAAGGGTGGCCATCTGGGCGTGGTGGAGGAGGCGTTCGTTTCGCGGCTGCGGCCGCGCGACCGCTTCCAGTTCGCAGGCCGCACGCTGGAGCTGGTGCAGCTGAAGGACATGACCGCCTACGTGCGCATCGCCAGGCGCAGCGACGGCGCCGTGCCGCGCTGGCAGGGCGGGCGCATGCCGCTGTCGAGCGAGCTTGCCGCGGAGGTGGAAGCGATCATCGGACAGCCCGCCGACAGCCCGGAAATGCGCGCGCTGTCGCCGCTGCTCGCGCTGCAGTCGAAGCTCTCCGCGCTGCCGACGCCCGACACCCTGCTGGTGGAAGCAGCCAAGACCCGGCAGGGCTGGCACCTGTTCGTGTTCCCGTTCGCCGGCCGCGCCGTGCACGAGGGCCTGGCGCCGCTGCTCGCCCTGCGCTGGGCGCGCGAGGCGCCCAACACCTTCGCCTGGGCGGTGAACGACTACGGCCTGGTGCTGAATGCACAGGCCGAAGCCTGGCCCGACCCCGCGCTGCTCGAACGCATGTTCGCGCCCGAAGGCCTGCTCGACGACCTGTGCGCCAGCCTCAACCTGGCCGAGCTCGCGCGCCGGCAGTTCCGCGAGATCGCGCGCGTTGCCGGCCTGCTGCCGCCGTCGCTGCCGGGCCGCGCGGTCCGCTCGCTGCGCCAGCTGCAGGCCTCCAGCGGCCTGCTGTTCGACGTGCTGCGCCGCCACGACCCCGGCCACGTGCTGCTGGCGCAGGCGGAGCGCGAGGTGCTGGAGGCGCAGCTCGAAATCCGACGCCTTGGCGAAGCACT
Organism: Luteimonas changyuni; assembly: GCF_039548395.1. Lineage (NCBI taxonomy): Bacteria > Pseudomonadati > Pseudomonadota > Gammaproteobacteria > Lysobacterales > Lysobacteraceae > Luteimonas > Luteimonas changyuni. The sequence goes on along the minus strand of NZ_JBCLUZ010000003.1, from coordinate 25,988 downwards.
GGAACGCTGCCGCGCGCGCAGGCTCGACCTGCACCGCCCGCGCGGCCTGACGCCGCTGGCCTTCCCGCTGTGGGCGGACTCCCTGCGCGGACAGCTGAGCACCGAGGACTGGCGCACGCGCGTGCGGCGAGCGGCCGCACAGCTGGAGAAGCGCCATGGATGAAGCCATGGACGATGCCGTGGACCTGCTCATCGCCGGCGAGCCGATGCGGCTGCATGCGGAGCGCGCCCTGTACTGGCCGGCGCGCGGGCGCCTGCTGATCGCCGACCTGCACCTGGGCAAGGGCGACATCCTGCGCGCGGCCGGGATCCCGGTGCCCAGCGGCGGCACCAGCCACGACCTCGCGCGCCTGGATGCGCTGCTGCGCGCCACCGGTGCCCGCGAACTGTGGGTGCTCGGCGACTTCCTGCACGGCCGCCGCCATCCGCGGGTGGAAGCGGCGTGGCGCGCGCTGCTCGGCGCGCACCCGGGCGTCGTGGCCAGCGTGGTCGCGGGCAATCACGATCGCAGCCTGGTGCCTGACGCGGTCGGCATCGTCCACCTGCCCGACGATGTGCGCGACGGGCCGTTCCGCTTCCGCCACATGCCGCTGGATGGACCCGATGGCGGCCCCGGCGGTTTCGATCCGGCAGCGGGCTACGTGATCTGCGGCCACGTGCATCCGGTGGTGCGGCTGCCGGGCCTGCCCGGCCGTCATCCCGCGCTTGCGCTGGACCCGTACCAGGCCATCCTGCCGGCGTTCTCCGCCTTCACCGGAGGCCGGGAGCTGGAGCACGACCGCAGCTGGATCGCCTGCGCCGGCGGCGAGCTGGCCGGACACATTGACGGTGCGTGGCGGGTGCAGCCAGCGCTTTGACCCTGGCGCCACGCCGCCGCGGCACCGGGCCCGGCAACGGCGCGTATTCGAACCCGGGCGAGAGCAGGCATACTCGGCGGTCGAGACGCCGGGGCGCCCGGCCTGCGTCGATCCCATCGCACCGGAGAGTCCCGCATGATCCTGACAGGCTGCGCGCGCCTGCGTTTTTCCACGCTTTGCGTCCTGACCCTGGCTTTCTCCACGGCAGCACCTTCCGCCGCGTTCGCGCAGGCCGCCGATGTCGCCGCAGCGCAGGCCGAAGCCGTGCCGGCAAACGATGCATCCACGCGCCTGCACGCTCTGTTCGCCGCCGACGGCGAGTGGAGCCGGCGCGAATACGGCTATACGCGCGTCGACGGCCGCTGGCGCGCATCCGACCGCCTGCCGTCGAACACACCCGACACCTGGGCGCGCCGCGCGGCCTACTGGGCCGACACCCTGGCGAAGCTCGACGCGATCCCGGCCGACGCGCTCTCGCGCGAGGACCAGGTCAACCTCGCGGTGTTCCGCGCCAGCATGGCGGCGGAGCGCGAAAACGCCGTGCGCCGCACCTGGGAAGCGCCGTTCAACAGCGACACCTTCTTCTGGACCGGCTTCGCCCCGCGCGAACCCTGGCGCGAAGAGGCCGAATGGCGCAACTACATCGGCCGCCTGCGCGACCTGCCGCGCCATTTCGGCGAGCACATCGACAACATGGAGCGCGGGCTTGAGCGCGGCTGGAGCGTGCCGCGGGCATCGCTCGACAACCGCGACAAGACGATCGAGAGCTACACGCTTGCCGGCGCGGGCAACCCCGTCCTTGACGCATTCGACGCGATCCCGCCCACGGTGCCGGAACCCGCGCGCACGCAGCTGCGCGAAGAGGGCAGGCAGGTGGTGCTGGATGAAGTGGTGCCGGCCTACCGCCGCCTGCTCGCGTACATGCGCGAGGACTACCTGCCGCGCACCCGCACCAGCATCGCGGCCAGCGCGCTGCCCGACGGGGCCGCGTTCTACCGCACCCAGGTCCGCGAATACGTCACCCGCGACATGGACCCGCGCGCGATCCACGAGCTGGGACTGGCCGAGGTTGCGCGGATCTCGGCGGAGATGCGCGAGGTCATGGCGCGCGCCGGCTTCGAGGGCACGTTCGAGGAGTTCCTCGCCTATCTGCGCTCGGACCCGAAGTTCTACGCGCAGACGCCGCGCGAACTGCTGGCCACTGCGGCCTACGTCGCCAAGAAGGTCGATGGCCAGCTCAAGCACGTGCTCGGCACGCTGCCGCGCTACCGCTTCACCATCCTGCCGGTGGCCGACGACATCGCGCCCAACTACACCGCCGGTCGCGGCGGCCTGGACGCGTGCTGGTTCAATACCTACGACCTGCCGTCGCGCCCGCTGTACAACCTGCCGGCGCTGGTGCTGCACGAGTGCTCGCCCGGCCACAGCCTGCAGGCGGCGCTGGCGCTTGAAGCGCCCCAGCGCCCGGACTTCCGCTCAAGCACGTATTTCTCGGGCTATGGCGAAGGCTGGGCGCTGTACACCGAGTGGCTGGGCACGCAGATGGGCATCTACGAGACGCCGTACGAGGACTTCGGCCGGCTCAGCTTCGAGATGTGGCGTGCGGCGCGCCTGGTGATCGACACCGGCATCCACGAATACGGCTGGAGCCGCGAGCAGGCGATCGAATACCTCGCCAGCCACGCCGCGCTGGCAAGGCACGACATCGTCAACGAGGTCGACCGCTACATCTCCTGGCCGGGCCAGGCGCTGTCGTATTACATCGGCTACAAGACCATCCGCGACCTGCGCGCCGAAGCCGAGCGCGAGCTGGGCTCCGGCTTCGACCAGAAGGCCTTCCACGACACCATCCTGCGCCTGGGTTCGGTGCCGCTGCCGGTGCTGGACGAGGAAGTCCGCGCGTTCATCGAGACGCAGAAGCAGGCGGCTCCAGGGCCGCAGCCATCATCACGATCGCAGCTATAGCTGCTCCCACAACAGCTGCTCCTGCAACAGCTTTCCGGCCCTCAGAGATTTGCCGACGGTCCGGATGCTCCGCCGGCGGTAGACGTGCCCGCAGTGGACGTGCCCGCGCTCGAGGTCCCGACAGTGGATGTGCCGGTGCCTGCCGCGCCAGCGGTCGACGATCCGGTGGCCGATGCGGTGCCAACCGACGGCGGCGGGCCAACCCGCAGTGCGTTTTCCACGTCGCGCACGCCGCGGCAGTCATCGGCGAGGTCTTCGGCCAGGCGCTTCATCATGCGGTGCGGCACGGTGCCGGCCAGCTTCACCACGCCGTCCTGCGCGGTGACGGTGATGTCGCTGGCGTCCAGGGCGTCGCTGTCGGTGAGGGCGTCGCAAACGTCTTCGCGCACGCGCCCGTCGTCGCGACGGTAGCCCCGCGGGCCGATGCCGCGGTAGCCGTGCACGCTCACGCCGGCACCAGCACCGGCGGCACCGGCTGCGCGGCCCATGTTGAATTCTTCACGCTTCTCGCCAAGCCAGTCCCGGGCGGCGCCGACGCAGCGGCCACCCAGCTTCATCGCGTCGCGCGCAACGTCGCGGAATTCGTCGGTGGCGGGGCCTGTGGTGGATCGGGTCATGGGAATGTCTCCATCGGGGGAAGTCGCGGGCGCAGGGCCCGCTGCAGGCAGTGTCCCCCGGCAGACGTTCAAGCAGCGTCATGCCTTGCACAGGCTCAGCTGGCGTCGTCCATTGGATAGACCGCGCGTATCGGGCAGCCGAACCTGGCGCCAAGGATCTGGAGGCGCGCGGAGCCGGTCATCAGGAAGTCCGCGGGGCGGCCATCGTGCGCGACCAGCGGCTGGCCGCGGCCGCCCGCGCCGCCGCCAACGACACCGGTCCTGATGTCGTCACCCGGGTTCCCGCAGATCAGGCCGATGCCCATGCCCGAATGGAATGCGACTTCGACCGGGCCCGCAAGATGCGGACAGGACCGCACCAGTTCGACGCGGTAGTAGCGGTTGCCGCCGGAGCGGCGCGGGTTCACCTCCACCACAACGCCCTTTGGATCCTCCGACCAGCCGCGCACGTGCCGGGGGTTGAAGCAATAGTTGTGGGAGGCTGCAAACCCGTGCCGGCGCTCGCCCTTGACCACGACCGTGGTCAGCGTGGTGCTGCCGTCGGCGCTGGTCTGGCTGGCACGCGCGTGCCGGGCATATTCCGCGGATGTGATCGGTTCGACCTCGTTGACCGGGCAGTTCCGCCCATCCATCGCCACATATTCATTGCCCGTGCCGCACATCCAGCCGTCGGCGGCCAGCAGCCGCGCATTGCTGGTATCGGTGGCACCCGAGCAGTCCGCGCCCAGCTCCACGCGGAAGCGCCGGCCGTCGGACTGGACCATGGCCAGGGTCCGGTCGTCGGACTGGAACACTTCGCGCACTTCGCGGGCATCCAGGCACTGCGGTGCCGGCGGGATGCGCGCCTGCGCAAAGGTGGCGGACGGGGCGAGCAGGGCGAATGCCGCGCTGATGAACAGCAGTGGCGGGGCGAGTGCGGTCATGGCATCCATACCGGTGCAGGGACGAATGCGAGTGTAGGGCATGCACTGTTTCAGCCGGCCGCTTGCCCTGCGCGGAGGGGCGTTCCACGATGGCGGCCATCGAACGGACGGAGTTCCCCATGCAGACCATCAACGTGCCGGTCTCGGTCGGCGAGCTGGCCGACAAGATCTCGATCCTGCAGATCAAGCATGAGCGGATCAATGACGCCGCCAAGCGCGCGCATGTCGAAGTCGAACTCGGTGGCCTGCGGCCGATCTGGGGCGCGCTGGTCGAGGCGCAGCCGGAACTCGCCGGATGCTACGACCGCCTGAAAGCGGCCAACGGACTGATGTGGGACGTGCAGGACGGCCTCCGCGCCAGGGAGGCGGCGAAGGCCTTCGACCACGAATTCATCGAACTCGCGCGCGCGGTGGCGGTGCGCAACGGCGAGCGGGTGGCGATCAAGAACGAGATCAACCGCCTGTCGGGCTCCGCGTTCGTCGAGGAAAAGCAGTACCAGGCCGGAAGCTGACCGGTGTTGTTGGGGGGATTACTTCGGCTCCAGCAGCACCTTGCGCGGCATCCGCTCGTCGCGCATCGCCGCGTGGTAGGCGAACGACGCCACGATGGCCGCCGCCTGCTTCAGGTCTTCCGGCTCGACGTGGTCCCAGGTGTCCAGGTGCGTGTGGTGGACGTTGGTGAAGTAGTCCAGCCGGTCCTGGATGAACTGGAAGCCGGGCAAGCCGACACGATCGAAGGCGATGTGGTCGGTGCTCCCCGTGTTGCGGGTGGCGACCGTCGTGGCGCCGACATCGTGGAAGGGCTTGAGCCAGGCCTCGAAGATCGGCATCGCCGCCAGGTTCTCCTGGGCGTAGATGCCGCGGAAGCGGCCGGAGCCGTTGTCCATGTTGAAGTAGACCGAGAAGCGGTCGTAGTCGCGCTGCTTCTGCAGTGCGCCCGTCGGTTCGCGCAGCGACGCGGGCAGCGCCTTCTGTCCCGGGTCGGTGGGTTCGGGATACGCGGCGAAGTTGCGCGCCACGTAGTCCTGCGAGCCGATCAGGCCCTGCTCCTCGCCGCTCCACAGCGCTACCCGGATGGTGCGCTCCGGCTGCGCGCCCACGGCCTTGAGGATGCGCATGGCCTCCATCATCACCGCCACGCCCGCGGCGTTGTCGGCGGCACCGGTGCCGGTGTGCCAGGAATCCATGTGCGCGCCAAGCATGACGATCTCGGCGGCCTTGCGCCCGCGGCCGGGGATCTCGGCGATGGTGTTGTAGCCGGGCTGGTTGGCCTCGTCGATGAAGCGCGCATCGACGTTGACGCGCAGGCGCACGGTCTGCTCGGCCTTGAGCGCGCGCACCAGCGGATTGAAGTGCTCGGCAATCATCGCCAGCTCCGGGATGCCCACCGGCTCGCCGGCCTTGCGCGAGCCGCCGCCGGCCACGCGGATGATGCCGTTGTCCCAGCTGCTGATGCTGATCGCGGCCAGTGCGCCTTCTTCGGCGAAGAAGGTGTTCACCGCCCGGCTGAGCTCCTGGCGCTCGCCGTACTCCTTGACCCGCTTCGCCCGGTCGGCGGCCGCGGTTTTCGGCAAGGTGAACTGCTGCAGCCCTTCCAGCGACGTGGCGTCGTGGCGGTGCGAGTCCGGCTCCTCGCCGCGCTTGTACTCGCGCGCCTCGCCCAGCAGCAGGATCTTGCCGCCCAGCTTGCCGCGGTAGTCCTCGATGTCGGCCAGCTTCTTGATCTCGACGTGCACCAGCTCGCCTTCCACCGGGCCGTTGGTGCCCGGGGTCCAGGCCTTGGGCAGGGCGTGCAGCTGCTGTGCGCGGTCGCTGAGCATCTCCACGCTGGCCGAGCTGAATTCCCAGCCGCGGCCGAAGTCGTCGAAGGCGTCGTCGTGGACCTTGGCCAGGCCCCATTCGTTGAACTTGCCGCGGGTCCAGGCATTGGCCTCGGCCATCTGCGGAGAGTTGGTCAGGCGCGCGCCGATGTTCTCGGTCAGGTGGCTGAAGGTCGCCATCACCTGCGAGTTGTGGAAGGCCTCCTGGCGGATCCGGCTGACCATGTCCAGGTCAACGGGCTCGTTCGCCACGGCCAGGCCGCTGAGTAGGGCCAGGCCGGCCACCAGTGCGCAACGCTTCAACATCGGGACGTCCTTTCGCGCCGCGGTGGGGCGCATGCAGCCGGTGATTTTATCGGCAGCAGGCGCTCCGGTTCGCCGGTCTTTAGTCACGGGCCGCGGCAATCCTGCGTTCCAGTGGCGTAGACGCCGCGCTCCGCCGCGGGCGCTAGGCTGGCCCATCGCTTCGCGCAACGCGCACGGGAGACACCCCATGGGACTGCTGATCGACGGGAAGTGGCACGACAAGTGGTATGACACCGCCGGCGACGGCGAATTCAAGCGCGAGGAGGCGCGCTTCCGCGACTGGCTGAGCGCCGACGGCGGTCCCGGACCCGACGGCCAGGCCGGGCACCGCGCCGAAGCCGGCCGCTATCGCCTGTACGTCAGCTATGCCTGCCCGTGGGCACATCGCACGCTGATCGTGCGCGCGCTGAAGGGGCTGGAAGACATGCTGCCGGTCTCGGTGGTGCACTGGCGGATGTTGGAGCACGGCTGGACCTTCGAGGACGGCCCCGGCGTCACCCCCGACCCGGTCATGGGCGCGGACTACCTGCACCAGCTTTACGCCCGCGCGCAGCCCGGCATGACCGGCCGGGTCACGGTGCCGCTGCTGTGGGACCAGGCCAAGGACGCCATCGTCAGCAACGAATCGTCCGAGATCATTCGCATGCTCAACACCGCGTATGACGGACTGGGCGCGAAGTCCGGGGACTTCTATCCTGAAGCGCTGCGCGCGGACATCGACGCCGTCAACGCGCGCGTCTATCCCACGGTCAACAACGGCGTGTACCGTGCCGGCTTCGCGACCACGCAGGCCGCGTATGAAGAGGCCGTGCGGCCGCTGTTCGAGACCCTGGACTGGCTGGAATCACGGCTGTCCGGCGATGAATGGCTGGTTGGCGGGCAGCTGACCGAGGCCGACATCCGCCTGTTCACCACGCTGGTGCGCTTCGACGCGGTCTACCACGGCCACTTCAAGTGCAACCTGCGCCGGATCGCCGACCATCCGGCGCTGCATGCGTTCACCGCGCGGATGATGGAACTCCCCGGGGTCCGCGACACGGTGCACTTCGACCACATCAAGCGGCATTACTACGAGAGCCACCGGACCATCAATCCGACCGGGATCGTGCCGGTGGGACCGGCTGAGCCGTACTAGTGCGCGCCCTGCGCCGGACGCGCCGATGACCCGGTCCGGGCCGGCGAGGTCGTGCCGGAAAGCAGGCGTCCGGCCGGCCATCCGGCCGGCCATCCGGCCGGCGTGGCGCGGGTAGACTGCCGGTTCCACTGCACCCAGTTGAAAACCAGGCGATGCCCAGTCGATTCCGTCAGTTCGCCTGCACCGCCTGGCTGGTCTTCGCGATCTCGTCCGCCCCGGCCGCCGGGTCGGACGCGATCGCCATGCGCTGCTTCGAACTGCGCGACAGTGATCCCGCCGCGGCCGTGGCGCTGGCGGACGAGACCCTGGAAGCGGATGGCCTCGAGCCCGGGGTCGAGATCAAGCTGCGCACCTGCCTGGGTCGTTCGCTTGCGCTGACCGGTGATGCGCCGCGTGCGGAGGCGGAAGTCGAACGCGTGGATGCGCTGCTCGCCCAGCATCCGATGCCGCCGGAGTTCGTGCTCCGGGCGCTTTCGAATTCCGGCGCGACCCTGCACACGCTCGGCTGGTCCCACCGTGCGCTCGACTACTACATCCGCGTCTACGAGGCCGCCAGGGATGGGGATTCGGAGATAGCCCAGGCAACCACGTTGAACAACGTCGCGGGCATCTACAGCGAAACCCTTGGCGCGTACGAGCAGGCGGAGGCGATGTTCGCCCAGGGGCAGGCGGCCTTCGAGCGCGCCGGCGTCGACAGCCCGTTGCTGCCGTACAACCGCGGCCGGAACCTGCTGCGGATGGGCCGCGAAGCGGATGCGCTGGCCCGGTTCGAAGATGCGGAGCGTGCCGCGGCGCCAGGGGAGGAGGTCATGGCGCATCGCGCGCGCGTCGAGCGCATCACGCTGCAGGCGTCCGGTGACGAGGCCATCGAAGCCGCCAGGGACGCGCTGGCCACGATCGCGCGCGAGCAGCAACGCCTGGGGGATCCGATAGGAGAGGCCACGACCCTGGTGCGGCTGTCCGGACTTTCGCTCGAGGCCGGGGACCCGGACACGGCGCTTGCGCAGGCGCAGCAGGCGGCGGCCCTGGTGGAAGGACCCGCATTCCGCAGCGAGCAGCATGAGGCGCTGACTGCCACGGTGGCCGCCCTGATTGCAGGCGACGACTGGCGCGGCGCCCATGACGGCGTGCAGGCGCTGCGCGCGATGGAGGTGTCAGCCCTGCGCGGGCAGACCCTGGACAACCTGGCCGGACTGCAGGCGAGGCTGCAGGACACCGAGCGCGAGCGCGAGCTCCAGCGGCTGCAGGACGAGCAGGGCATCGAGGCGCTGCGCCTGCAGAACGCACGCAAGCTGCGCAATGTGTCCATCGCCGCCTTCATCGCGCTGCTGGTGCTTGGCGGCGCGTTCGCCTGGTACCAGCGCGGGGTGAACCGGAGGCTCCGCCGTCTGAGCCGCGTGGATCCGCTGACCGACCTGCTCAACAGGCGCGCGGCGTCGCACAGCCTGCAGACCGACGCTGCGGCCGCGGGGGACGGCGACCGCAGGGATGCGGTGTTCCTGATCGACATCGACAATTTCAAGGCCCGCAACGACCGCTATGGCCATGCCGCCGGCGATGCCGCGCTTGCGGAGGTCGCACGGCGCCTGCGCGCGTGCTGTCGCCCGGATGACATCGTCGCGCGCTGGGGCGGCGAGGAGTTCCTCGTCGGATGCAGGCAGCTGGACCTGGTGCGGGCACAGCAGATCGCAGAGCGCCTTCGCACGGCCATGGCCGGGGTTGTGGAACCAGAGGAGAGCGAGGGCGATCACCCGGGGCTGTCGGTGACGATCGGCTTTGCCTGCTTCCCGTTCCTGCCCGGTGCCGCGACGCCGGGCGACTGGCAGGATGCGGTCGCGCTCGCGGACCGCGCGCTCTATGCAGGCAAGCACAGCGGCCGGGATGCATGGGTCGGGGTGTGGGGGCACGCGGATCGCGATGTCGCGATCAGCTCGGTGATCGATGATCCCGGCGCCCACGCGGAGCGTGGCGACATCGCCGTGGTGGCCAGCCGCCAGCCGGTCCGCTGGCAGGCGGGGCCCGGAACTTCCAGCCAGGCATCCGGACTTCCATCCCCCTAGTCCGGAACCCGATGGCGGAGCGGTATTTCACGTCGCCCTCGAGCATGCGTTCGCAGGCGGTTGTCGCGTGGCTACGCAACGCCCGCGCCCAAGCGCAGTGCCAGGGCCGCCAAGGTGACCAGCAGCACCGGAAGCGTCAGCACCACGCCGACCTTGAAGTAATACCCCCAGGTGATCCGGATATCCCTGCGCGCCAGCACGTGCAGCCAGAGCAGCGTCGCCAGGCTCCCGATCGGGGTGAACTTCGGCCCCAGGTCGCTGCCGATCACGTTGGCGTAGACCATCGCTTCGCGCACGGTGCCTTCTGCATGGCTGGCGTCGATGGAGAGCGCGCCGACCAGCACCGTCGGCAGGTTGTTCATGACCGAGGACAGCAGGGCGATCAGCAGGCCGGTGCCGAACGTCGCGCCCCACACGCCGTATCCGGCGAACAGATCCAACAGCTTCGCCAGGTGGTCGGTGAGCCCCTGGTTGCGCAGGCCGTAGACCACCAGGTACATGCCGAGCGAGAACACCACGATCTGCCACGGTGCTTCCCTGATCACCTTGCGTGTCGATATCCGGTGCCCGCGTGCCGCCACGCCGAACAGGAGCAGGGCGCCGGTGCCCGCTACCGCGCTGATGGGAATGCCGATCCGCTCCAGTCCGAAGAAGCCCACCAGCAGCAGGGCCAGTACCGCCCAGCCGGCCTTGAAGGTCATGGTGTCGACGATCGCCGAGCGCGGCGCCTTCAGTCCGGCAGCCTCATAGCCCGCCGGGATGTCGCGGCGGAAGAACCACATCAGCATGCCCAGCGACGCCGCGACGGAGACCAGGTTCACCGGCACCATGACCGAGGCGTAGTCCGCGAAGCCGATGCCGAAGTAGTCCGCCGAAACGATATTGACCAGGTTGGACACGACCAGCGGAAGGCTGGCGGTGTCGGCGATGAAGCCGGCTGCCATCACGAAGGCCAGCGTGGCCGCCGGGCTGAACTTCAGCGCCAGCAGCATGGCGATCACGATCGGCGTGAGGATCAGCGCTGCGCCGTCGTTGGCGAACAGGGCCGCCGTCGCGGCGCCGAACAGCACGAGCAAGGCGAACAGCCGGCGTCCATTGCCCTTGCCCCAGCGCGCCACGTGCAGCGCCACCCATTCGAAGAAGCCCGCCTCGTCGAGGATCAGGCTGATCACGATCAGGGCGATGAAGGTGAAGGTGGCGTTCCACACGAAGCCCCAGACGGTGGGGATGTCGGAAAGCTCGACCACGCCGGTCAGCAGGGCGAGCACCGCGCCGAAGGTCGCGCTCCAGCCGACGCCCAGGCCTTTCGGCTGCCAGATCACCAGCACGATCGTGGCGACGAAGATCAGCAGTGCGGTCAGCATGGATCAGGCCCCGGCGGCCGCGTCGTCGGGCTCCACGAATCCGATGCGGTCGAGCGCCTGCTTCAGCTTCGCGCGGTCGTCCCAGACATCGGCCGGCAGCGCCAGCAGCGCTTGCAGGCGCGCCTTGACGATGCGGTGGGCTTGGCGGAAGGCTTCGCGCCTGGCGCCATCGTCACCCTCGACCGCCGCCGGATCCGGCAACCCCCAGTGCGTCCGCAGGAAATCTCCGAAGACGACCGGGCAGGTTTCGGCCGCGGCCGAGTCGCAGACCGTCACCACCAGGTTCATCGGTGCCGCGTTCGCGGTCGCGAACTCGTCCCAGGACTTGCTGCGCAGCCCGACGGTGGCAATGCCGTCGGCCGCCAGTTGGCCGAGCGCGTACGGATTGACCGTGCCGGCAGGCTGGCTGCCGGCACTGAAGACCTCGAAGCGGTGGCCGCCCCACGCGCGAAGCGTGGCCTCTGCCAACACGCTGCGGGCCGAGTTGCCGGTGCAGAGAAACAGGACGCGACGTTTCATCGGTTGGATCCAGGTGGTGAGGAATGGACAGTGGTTGCGATCAGCACGCGCGGACCGCCAACGGACCGGGCGCACAGGTTTCATCGGCCGAATCCGCGCAGCAGTTGTGGGTCAGGTAGGCGACAAGCCCGTTCATGGCATCGAAGTTGGCGCGGTAGCAGACATTGCGGCCACGGTTCTCGCTGCTCACCAGGCCGGCATGCACCAACTCCTTCAGATGGAATGACAGCGTGGCACCAGGCACCGCCAGCGCTTCCGCGATCTCCCCGGCCATGCGGCCATCGGGACCGGCTTGGACCAGCAGCCGGAAGGCGGACAGGCGCGTGGCGTGGCCCAGCGCGGTCAAAGCGGCTATTGCCTGATTCGTTTCCATATTTGTAGAATAGTCGAATGAATATCGATCAGCAAGCCGCCCAAGCGGCCACTCTCCCGAACCTGGTGCCCGGCCTCCTCCCGGCCCCGCGGCACGACCTGCTTGGCGCCGGCGCGCCCGCGCCCCGCATCCTGCTGCTCTACGGCTCGCTCCGGCCCCAGTCCTTCAGCCACAAGCTGGCGCTGGAGGCCGAGCGCATCCTGAAGCACCTCGGCGCCGAAACCCGGGTGTTCGACCCGCACGGCCTGCCGCTGCTGGACAGCGTCGACCGTGACCATCCCAAGGTGCGGCAGCTGCGCGAGTGGTCGCAGTGGTCGGAAGGCCAGGTGTGGGTGTCGCCCGAGCGGCACGGCAGTGTCACCGGCGTGTTCAAGAACCAGATCGACTGGCTTCCGCTCGAGGACGGCAGCGTGCGGCCGACGCAGGGCCGCACGCTTGCGGTGATGCAGGTCTGCGGCGGATCGCAGTCGTTCAACGTGGTCAACGCGCTGCGCCTGCTCGGGCGCTGGATGCGGATGGTGACCATCCCCAACCAGTCATCGGTGGCCAAGGCCTGGCAGGAGTTCGATGACGCCGGCCGCATGCGCGCGTCCCCCTTCTACGACCGCGTCGTGGACGTCATGGAAGAGCTGGTGAAGTTCACCTTGATGGTGCGCGGGCGCAGCGACTACTTGGTCGATCGCTACAGCGAGCGGAAGGGTGCGGACGAGGCGCGTCGCCTGGCCCGCGAGTCCGGTGCCGTTGAAGAAGCAGGCGGTACCGCGGTCCGGTGAGCGCTCAGGCGGGCCTCGCGCCGAGCATGATGATGCCCATGCCGACCAGGCAGAAGCCGACGCCGATCCAGTCGGTGAGCGTGGGCCGCACCGAATCCACCGCCCACAGCCACGCCAGCGCGACGCTGATGTAGACGCCGCCATAGGCCGCGTACACGCGCCCCGCGGCCTGCGGATGCAGGGTGAGCAGCCACGCAAACAACGCCAGGCTGAGCGCCGCCGGCACCAGCAGCCAAGCCGAGCGGTCCTGCCTGAGCCACAGGTAAGGGAGATAGCAGCCGATGATCTCGGCCAGCGCGGTGGCGATGAAGAGACCGAGGATTTTCAGGATGTCCAAGTGCGTTCGACTCCGTGTGCCCGCTGGGCCGTGACGCGGGTGCGGCCGGCACGCATTGTCGGGCCTTTGCTTGCCGTATGCTTGCGGCATCGCAGGACGCGCAGGGCAGGGGGGCCCCGGTGCCGGACGACAGCAACCTTTCGCCCGCAGCCAGCAACGCTGCCACGGATGCCTTCATCGACCGCTGGCAAGGCGTCGCCGCCTCCGAGCTGTCCACCTCGCAGAGCTTCCTGATCGACCTCTGCCGCCTGCTTGACGTGGATGCGCCGCACCCGACGCCCGAGCAGGACTACATGTTCGAGCGGCCGATCACCTTTCCTGCGGAGTTCCTGATTTCCTGGGTCATGCCGTTCGTCGCGGTGATCCTGTTCTGGCTGTACAAGCAGGCCACGCCCGGAAAGATGGTCGTGTCCGCCCGCGTTGTGGATGCGCAGACCGGAAATCCGATGAGCGTGGGCCAGGCGATCGGGCGCTACCTCGCATACTTCATTTCCATGATCCCGCTGTTCTTGGGGATCATCTGGGTCGCATTCGATCCGAAGAAGCAGGGCTGGCACGACAAGCTGGCCAGCACGGTCGTGGTCCGCTCTCGGAACCGCGGCCCCAAGCCGGTGCGTTTCGACCGGGCGTGATACAGCGCCCGCACCTCGAGTTCGCTGATGGAAGCACCAATACGACATGCAGGCCGGATCACGGACTGGAACGACGACAAGGGCTTCGGCTTCGTAGTGCCCCATGGTGGCGGTACTCGCGCATTCGTCCATATCAACGAGTTCCAGCGGGGCTCGCGCCGGCCCGTTGTCGGCGACATGATCTCCTACCTCCCCAAAATTGACGCGCAGGGGCGGACCAACGCGCGGCAGGTGCGTCACGCCGGCCAGAGAATCGAAGTGCGGCGCGCTCCTTCCCGGATGCCAAGGGCGGCTCTTGGTCTGTGCGCGTTGTCGGGAGGTGTGGCCGCTGCTGTCATCGGCCTGGTCCCGGCGCTGTTGATCGTCGCGTACTTCGCGTTGAGCGTCCTGTCGTACTTCATGTACAGGTCGGACAAGATCGCGGCGCAAAGCGATGCGCAACGCACCCCGGAAGCCAGCCTCCACCTTGCAGACCTTTTCGGAGGGTGGCCCGGCGCGCTGATCGCCCAGCAACAGTTCCGCCACAAGACCGTGAAGCCGTCGTTCCAGCTCGTCTTCTTGGCTACTGTCGTCTTCAACCTGGCCGCGGTTGCCTGGCTTCACAAGTCCGGTCTTCTTGCATACCTGGTCGGGCGCATCAGCGGCTGACAGTTCATTCTGACGCTGGCGGCCCGTCGTCGCACCCGATGCCAACGGAGTTCGAGACACCATGAGCGAGAACAAGACCAAGCCGACGGAGGCGAGCGTCTCCACGTTCCTCGCCGCCATCGACGATGAGCAGCGTCGCGAAGACTGCCAGGCGCTCCTCGCCATGATGGCCAGGATCACCGGCAAGCCGGCGGCCATGTGGGGCACCAGCATCGTCGGCTTCGACACCTACCACTACCGGTACGCGAGCGGCCGCGAAGGCGACATGGCGGTCACCGGCTTTTCGTCGCGCAAGAGCGACATCAGCGTTTACCTCATGGCGGAGGGCCCGGACCAGGCGGACCTGCTCGCGCGGCTCGGGCGCCACAAGATGGGCAAGGCCTGCCTGTCCATCCGCCGGCTCTCCGACGTCGATACCGATGTGCTGGAGCAGCTGGTCTCGGGCTCCGTTGCGGCGCTCCGGCAGCGCCAGCAGCAAGGGACATGAGGCTTCGATGAGCTTCCGGCTCCACCTCGCCGCCGCGCACGACTTCGCCTTCTGCGAACACCTCAGCCGCAGCAACATGGCGGGCTACCTCGCCGCACGCGGCATCGCCTGGGTTCCGCAGCGCTTCCGTGCCAGTTGGATGGAATTCGAGAACCTCATGATCCTGGCCGGCGACGACCCGGTCGGCTTGCTGCGGCTGCTGCCCGAAGACGAGGCGCTCGGCCTGCGCGACCTGCAGGTGGTGCCGTCACGCCAGGGCAAGGGCATCGGCGGCTGGGCGGTGCGGCAGGCGCAGGGGCTCGCTGTCCAGCGCGGCCATCCGCGGCTGCAGCTGCGGGTCTATGCGGACAATCCCGCGCGGCGGCTCTACGCGCGCCTCGGCTTCACCATCGAGGCGGAGATCGACGGCACCCTGCACATGGCCTGGTCTCCGCCTCGCGACGGGATAGCAGGCGGCAACGCTGGGGCGACGGCGGGGTGACGCAGTAGGCTTTGCACTCCACCGTACGGAACCTCGTCATGACGCGACTGCTTGCCGCCCTGCTGTTCCTCGCGCTGCCCCTGTCCGCCCACGCCCAGCCGGCCTGTCCCTCCGGCGAGTCCTTCGACAAGGCCCGCGCGGTGGTCGCCGACCTGCAGCGCATCGTCACGCCCGCCAGCGTGCAGGACACCTACGCCGAGCGCATCGGCGGCATCGAGCAGTGGATCCAGGTGCGCGGCAAGGACCGTGCGAACCCGATGATCCTGTTCGTGCACGGCGGGCCGTCGTCGCCGGCGATGCCGAGCGCGTGGCAGTGGCAGCGGCCGGTGGAGGAGTTCTTCACCGTCGCCCATTACGACCAGCGCGGCGCCGGCAAGACCCACCGCGCCAACGACCCGGACGCGGTCGCCGGCGACATGGCCATCGACCGCTTCGTCAGTGATGCCATCGAGGTGGCCGAGCACCTGCGCGCGCGCTACGGCAAGGACAAGCTGGTGCTGGCCGCGCACAGCTGGGGCACGGTGGTGGCGATGCACGCGGCGCTGCGGCGGCCGGACCTGTTCCACGCCTACGTCGGCATCGGCCAGGTCATCGACACCCGGCGCAACGAACGGCTGAGCTTCGAGTACGGGCTGGAGCGGGCGCGCGCGGAGGGCAATGCCGCGGCAGTCGCCGAGCTGGAGTCGATCGCGCCGTATCCGGGCGATGCGCCGATCACGCGGGAACGGATCATCATTGCGCGCAAATGGCCGCAGCACTACGGCGGCCTCAATGCCTACCGCGACGCGGAGCAGGATTACTACTACGGTGCCTCGCTGCTGTCGCCCGCCTACGACTGCGAGGACCGGCGCGCGTTCTTCGCCGGCAACGTGTTCACGCTCAAGCACGTACTGGACGAGTTCCTGCAGGTGGATTTCAGCGGCGTGCACGAGTTCCCGATCCCGGTGCTGATGTTCCTCGGCCGCCACGACTACACCACGCCCTCGGTGCCGACCGCGGCGTGGCTGGAACAGGTGCAGGCGCCATACAAGCGCGCGGTCTGGTTCGAGCACTCCGCGCACATGATCCCGTGGGAGGAACCGGGGCGGACGCTGCTGGCGCTGCTGGAACATGTGCGGCCGCTGGCGGTGGAGCGCTGACATGCATCCGGTCCTGCTGGTCGGCCTCGGCGGTTTCCTCGGCGCGGTCGCGCGCTACAAGCTCGGCGGGCTGGTGCTGCACCTGACGGTGCAGGAGCGCTTCCCGTTCAGCACCTTCGCCGTGAACGTGCTCGGCTGCCTGACGGTGGGCGTGCTGGCGGGCCTGGCCGAACGCCATGAGGCCTTCGGGCCCGACGCGCGGCTGTTCCTGTTCACCGGACTGCTGGGCGGTTTCACCACGTTCTCGGCCTTCGGCCTGGAGGCGGTGTATCTGCTCCGCCGGGGCGAGGTCGCGACCGCCGCGCTGTACGCCGGCGGCAGCGTGGTGCTGGGGATCGCCGCGGTGTGGCTGGGGCTGAAGCTGGCGGGGTTTGGGGCGAGGTGATCCGGACACCGCGGTCAGCTCGCTCATTTATAGTTCGGCCATGGCTTTCAACGTCCGCCAGATTTTCAGTGCGCTCAACGACGCCGGGGCCGACTATGTGGTCGTGGGCGGGCTTGCCGTGATCTTGCATGGCTATCTGCGGGCCACGGCGGACCTGGACTTGGCGGTCGGTCTGTCACCGGTCAACGCCGGACGGGCCATGACAGCCTTGGGGAGCATCGGTCTGCGGCCGAGGTTGCCGGTGGCAATGGAGGACTTCTGCGATCCGGGAAAGCGCGCGGAATGGCAGCAGCGGAACATGCTGGTGTTCCCCCTCTGGGATCCGGCGAACCCGCTCCGGTCCGTGGACGTGTTCATCCATGAGCCTGTCGATTTCGGCGATCTTCTCCGGGATGCCGTGCGAAAGGATCTGGACGGTGTGTCCGTGCCGGTCGCCAGCATCGAACACCTCATCCGGATGAAGCAGGAGACCGGGCGGGAGCGTGATCGTGAAGACATCGCCAAACTGCGGACAATCCGCGACCAGGACCCCGGGGTTATGTATGGCCGCTGACGAGTCCCTGGACTTCGCCGCGCTCGAGCGCCTCCAGCTGAAGCAGTGGGTGGCGCTGAGCACTGCGGCGAAGGTGGATTTCTTCGAGGAAATGATCCAGCTGGCCTACAGCAGCGGTGCGCTCAGGCCGGAGCGGCTGGCGCTGCGGGACCAGGCCAGCCCGCCGACCGGAAATCACCATGACCAGCCGTGACCCGCGCATCGATGCCTACATCGCCCGCCAGGCGGACTTCGCCCGGCCGATCCTGGAGGAACTGCGCCGGCGCGTGGCGCAGGCGGTGGAGTGGATCGCGGAGGGGAAGACGCGGAACTGGAAGTACGCGGGCTGTTGAGGATCTGTCGCGCCGCCTGAGGTGTCTCGCCCAAGTCGTTGATCCCGGGGAGGTCTCGCTCCCTGAGACCGAAGCCGGTTGGAATCCGTCCGACAGCCGGGCTTGCTTATGTCCGCCAAGGTAAATAGATTTTTACCCATGACCGACGACCTCACTCCCCGACAGCGCGACGTGCTCGGCTTCATCCAGGCCCATTCCGGGGCCGAGGGCGCACCGCCCACGCTGCAGCAGATCGCCGACGCCTTCGGCTTCCGCCAGGCCTGCGCGGCGCACAAGCACGTGCGCCGGCTGCAGCAGGCGGGCTACCTGGAGGTGCGGCCGAACGAGGCGCGCGGGATCCGGGTGGTGGGCGGCATGGCGCAGGGCATCGGCGCAGCGGGCGCGGCGGGCCGGGCAGGGCGCACGCGCCACGTCCCGGGCACGCGGCTGAAGGTCCGCGACGACCGCTTGGAGCTGCCGGTGCTGGGCCGGGTGGCCGCGGGTTCGCCGATCGGGGCCGATGCCGGAGTAGAGCGCCACGTGCTGCTCGACCGCGCGCTCTTCTCCAGCAAGCCCGATTACCTGCTGCGGGTGAGGGGCGACTCGATGCGCGACGACGGCATCTTCGACGGCGACCTGGTGGCGGTGCAGCGCGCCAGCGATGCGCGCAGCGGCCAGGTGGTGGTGGCGCGCATCGACGGCGAGATCACCATCAAGCGCCTGGAGCGCACGCGTTCGCGGCTGCGGCTGCTGCCGCGCAATCCGGACTACGCACCCATCGAGGTGCCGCCAGGTGCGGACTTCGCCATCGAGGGCCTGTACTGCGGGCTGGTGCGCACGGAATGAGGGCGCTGCCCGACATCGACGCCATGCTTTCGGCACGCACGGTGTGGCGTGCCGGGCGTGCGCCGGCGGTGGCGGCCGACGGTGAACCCACCGGCCATGCGGCGCTCGATGCGCTGCTGCCGCAGGGCGGCTGGCCGCGCGCTGCGCTGACCGAACTGCTGCTGCCGGCAGACGGCGTCGGCGAGCTGTCGCTGCTGCTGCCCACGCTGGCGCGGCTGACGCAGGCCGGCGGCATCGTGGCCCTGGTGGCGCCGCCCTACCTGCCGTATGCGCCGGCGTGGCAGGCGGCGGGCGTGGACCTGCGGCATCTGGAAATCATCCAGGCCGACGCGCGCGGCGCGCTGTGGGCCTTCGAACAGTGCCTGCGCAGCGCGGCCTGCGCGGCGGTGCTCGGCTGGCCGCTGCAGGCCGATGCCCAGGCGCTGCGCCGACTGCAGGTGGCGGCCGACAGCGGCGATTGCCTGGGCTTCGCGTTCCGCGATGCAAAGCACGCGGTCAATCCCTCGCCGGCGGCGCTGCGGCTGGAATACGCCTGCGACCGCGAAGGCGGGGGCGCCTGGCACGTGCGCAAATGTCGCGGCGCCAATCCACCCACCCGCCCCTTCGCCGTCCCCTTGCCTGTGGAAGCAGCTTCTGTGGCAGCAGCCCCCGGGGAAGCAAGCTTTGTGGGACCGGCGACTTCTGTGGGAGCGGCTACAGCCGCGATTCCAACATGCAAGGCAGTCGCCTCCATCCCTGACCGTGCAGACAGACGCTCCATCGCGGCTGTAGCCGCTCCCACAGTGTGCCCCTGAGGCCGCCATGCTCTGGGCCTGCATCGCGCTGCCGCGGCTGGCGCTGGACGCCGTTCTTCGCCGGATGCCGGATCCGTCGCGACCGCTGGCGCTGGTCTCGGGGCCGGCGCAGCTGCGGCATCTGCATGCGGTCAACGCGGGCGCCTCCGCCGCCGGGCTGAAGCCGGGCATGCGGCTGTCGGCCGCGCACGCGCTGCTGTCCGACGTGGCGATGGTCGAATACGACCCGGCGTCGGAGGCGCGCTGGCAGCGCTTCCTCGCCGCCTGGGCGTATCGGCACAGCTCGCAGGTCAGTGCGCAGTGGCCGGGCGCGATCGTGCTCGAGGTGCGCGCCAGCTTCCGCCTGTTTGGTCCTTGGCCGCGCTTCGAGGCGCGGCTGCGCGAGGAGCTCGAGGGACTCGGCTTCAGCCACCGCATCGCCCTGGCGCCGACGCCGCGCGCGGCACTCGTGTTCGCAGGGCTGCGTGACGGCTTTGCGGTCACCGCCGAAGGCCCGATGCGCGATGCGCTGGCACGGGTGCCGGTGCGCCGCGCGGCGCTGCCGGGCAATGCCGGCGAGCGCCTGCAGCGCATGGGCGTGCGTACGCTCGGCGCGCTGCGCACGCTGCCGCGCGACAGCCTGCGGCGGCGCTTCGACGTGGAGTTGCTGCAGCACCTCGACCGCCTGCACGGCGAGGCCGGCGATCCGCTCGAGCTGTACGCGCCGCCGGACCGTTTCGACAGCCGCGTCGAGCTCGGTTTCGAAGTCGAGAGCCACCAGGCGCTGCTGTTCCCGCTGCGCCGCTTGATCGCCGACCTCGCCACCTACCTGTCCGCCCGAGATGGTGGCGTGCAGCGTTTCACCCTGCGCCTTGAACACGAGGCGCGGCACGCGCTGCCCTCGCACGAGGCCGACCAGGTCCAGCAGGACGCGGTGCGCTTCACCGAGGTGCCGGTGGGCCTGCTCGCGGCCGAACGGGATGCGGCGCTGCTGTTCGAGCTCACCCGCAACCGCCTGGAGCAGGCGGCGCTGCCGGCACCGGTGGTGGCGGTGCGCCTGCTGGCGCGCGAGCTGCCGCCCTTCGTGCCGGCCGAACGCGACCTGTTCGATAGCCGCCCGGCGCAGGCGGTGCCCTGGCCACGACTGCGTGAGCGACTGCGCGCCCGGCTTGGCGACGAAGCCGTGCATCGCGTCGCGCCTTCCGGTGACCCGCGTCCCGAGCGCGCCTGGCGACAGGCCGGTTCGGGCGAGGATGGCGATGCGGCCTGCGCCACGCCCGCACCGCTTCGCCCGCTGCGTCCCGCCTGGCTGTTGCCGCGTCCGGTGCCGCTGCGCGACCCGCGGCTGCGCATCGTCTCCGGCCCCGAACGCCTGGAAAGCGGCTGGTGGGACGGCGACGATGCGCGTCGCGACTACTACGTGCTGGAAACCTCGCGTGGCCAGCGCGCCTGGGCCTTCGCCCCGCCGGGCGTGCAGGGCGACTGGATGCTGCACGGCTGGTTCGCATGAGCCGCGACGACGACCACGACGACCTGCCGCCGGGCGTGGCGGCCGATACCCCTGGCGCGCGTCCGTCGCGCATCGTGCGCATGCAGCGGCAGATGCAGCTGCAGATGCGGATGGAATTCGAAGCGGCGGCCGATGCCGCCAACGAGCCCCGGCACGATTCCGCTCCTCCCGATTCCACCAACCCATCCTGTAGGAGCAGCTATAGCTGCGATGGCGCGGTGTCCGGGATCGCAGCTATAGCTGCTCCTACAAAGGCTGTCGCCGCGCAGGAATCCCTGCCGCCGTACGCGGAGCTGCACTGCCTGTCCGACTTCAGCTTCCTGCGTGGCGCGGCCAGCGCCGAAGAGCTGTTCACCCGCGCCGCGCAGTGCGGTTACGAAGCGCTGGCGATCACCGACGAGTGCTCGCTGGCGGGCATCGTGCGTGCGCACGAAGCGTCGAAGCTCACCGGTGTGAAGCTGGTGGTGGGCGCGGAGTTCCGCCTCGCCGACGGTCTGCGCATGGTGCTTCTGGTGGAGGATGCCGCGGGCTATGCGCAGCTGTGCCGGCTCATCACCATCGCCCGCCGCGCGGCGCCGAAGGGCGAATACCGTCTCTCCCGCGCTGACATTGAAGCCCGACCTTCCCCCGCCACCTCCTGTAGGAGCAGCTATAGCTGCGACCCGGTGTCCCGTAAAGGCGTGGTAGCCGGGATCGCAGCTATAGCTGCTCCTACAGATGCAGCAGATGCAGCAGATGCGGAATCCAGGGGCGGACTCTTTGCGCTGTGGCTGCCCGGCCGCGTGCCCGATGCGGGCGAGGGCGCCTGGCTGCGACGCGTCTTTGGCGACCGCGCCCACCTCGCCATCGAGCTGCACCGCGAGGAGGACGATGACGTGCGCCTCGGGCAACTGCTGGCGATGGCCGCGGACCTCGGCATCACGCCACTCGCCGCCGGCGACGTGCACATGGCCACCCGCCGCCAGCGCGTGCTGCAGGACACCCTGGTCGCCATCCGCCACGGCCTGCCGCTGGCCGAGGCCGGCGCGCACCTGTTCCGCAACGGCGAACGCCACCTGCGCCACCGCTACACGCTTGGCAACATCCATCCGCGCGCGCTGCTGGACAACGCCGCCGCGCTCGCGCGCCGCTGCCGTTTCTCCATGGCCGAGGTGAAGTACAGCTATCCCGCCGAACTCGTGCCCGAGGGCGAGACGCCCGCCAGCCACCTGCGCACGCTCACCGAAGCCGGCATGCGCACGCGCTGGCCACGAGGCGTGCCGCCGAAGATCGCCGCGCAGATCGAGGACGAGCTCGCGCTGATCGCCGACCTCGCCTACGAAGCCTTCTTCCTCACCGTCGAAGACATCGTCCGCTTCGCGCGCGGCCAGGGAATCCTCTGCCAGGGCCGCGGCTCGGCCGCCAACTCGGCGGTGTGCTTCGCGCTCGGCATCACCGCGGTCGATCCGGCGGAGAGCCGCCTGCTGATGGCGCGCTTCCTGTCGAAGGAGCGCAACGAGCCGCCCGACATCGACGTCGACTTCGAGCACGAGCGGCGCGAAGAGGTGATGCAGTACGTCTACCGCAAGTACGGCCGCGAGCGCGCCGCGCTGGCCGCGACCGTGATCCGTTACCGGGGAAAAAGCGCGGTGCGCGACGTGGCCAGGGCCTTCGGCCTGCCGCCCGACCAGATCACGCTGCTGGCCGGCTGCTTCGGCCGGGGCAACGGCGAGACGCCGATGGACAGGCGCCTGGCGGACGTGGGCTTCGACATCGACAACCCGCTCATCGCGCGCATCCTGGCGGTCACCGCGATGCTGCGCGGCAGGCCGCGGCACCTCTCGCAGCACGTCGGCGGATTCGTGATCTCCGATGCGCCGCTGTGGCAGATGGTGCCGGTGGAGAACGCCGCCATGGCCGATCGCACCATCATCCAGTGGGAGAAGGACGACCTTGAAGCGCTCGGCCTGCTCAAGGTCGACTGCCTGGCGCTGGGCATGCTGACCTGCATCCGCAAGGCCCTGGACCTGGTGCGCGCGCACCGTGGCCGCGACCTCGAGCTTGCGACCATTCCCGGGGAAGACGGGCCGACCTACGACATGATCCAGCTCGCCGACACCGTCGGCGTGTTCCAGATCGAGTCGCGCGCGCAGATGACGATGCTGCCGCGGCTGAAGCCGGAGCGGTTCTACGACCTGGTGGTGGAAGTGGCGATCGTGCGGCCGGGGCCGATCCAGGGCGGCATGGTGCATCCCTACCTGCGCCGGCGCATGGGCCAGGAGCCGGTGACCTATCCCTCGCCGGGCATCGAAGAGATCCTCGGTGCCACCCTGGGCGTGCCGCTGTTCCAGGAGCAGGTGATGGAGCTGGTGATCCACGCCGGCTATTCGCCCGGCGAAGCCGACGGCCTGCGCCGCTCGATGGCCGCCTGGCGCCACGGCGGCGACATGGAGCCGCACCGGCTGCGCATCCGCGAGCTGATGGAGAGGAAGAACTATTCGTCGGAGTTCATCGACCAGATCTTCGAGCAGATCAAGGGCTTCGGCTCCTACGGCTTCCCGCAGAGCCACGCCGCGTCCTTCGCCAAACTGGTGTACGCCAGCTGCTGGCTGAAACGCCACGAGCCCGCGGCCTTCGCCTGCGCACTGCTGAACTCGCAGCCGATGGGCTTCTACTCGTCGAGCCAGATCGTGCAGGACGCGCGGCGTGGCAAGGCCGCGCGGCCCGGCGTGGAGTTCCTGCCGGTGGACGTGGCACACAGCGACTGGGACAGCACCCTGGTCCAGGCCACCACCCAGCCTCCCTGTGGAAGCGGCTATAGCCGCTCCCACAGGGGCGATGAGGAGGAGGGCGCGGGTTCGAGGAATGGAATCATCGAAAGTCCCGCCATCCGCCTCGGCCTGCGCGAAATCCGCGGCCTGTCCGAACCCGTCGGTCGCGCCATCCTCGCCGCCCGCGCACAGCAGCCCTTCCGCGACATCCCCGACCTATGCCGCCGCGCCGGCCTCGACGACAAGGCCCGTACCGCGCTGGCCGATGCCGGTGCGCTGCAGTCGCTCGCCGGCCACCGCCACGACGCGCGCTGGGCCGTGGCCGGCATCGAGCGCCAGCGGCCGCTGCTTTCCGGCAGTCCCGACGAAGACCTGGTCGCACTGCCGGCCCCCGGCCTTGGCGAGGACGTGCTGTCCGACTACCGCACGCTCGGCCTGAGCCTGCGCGCGCATCCGCTGGCACTGCTGCGCGACCAGCTGCGCGCGCGCCGCCTGCTGGCCTCGCACGAAGTGCAGGGCCGCCGCCACGGCAGCCACGTGGCGGTGGCCGGCATCGTCACCCAGCGACAGAAGCCGCAGACCGCCAGCGGCACCATCTTCGTCACCCTGGAGGACGAACACGGCATGGTGAACGTGGTGGTCTGGCCGCGCGTGGCCGAGCGCCGGCGCAAGGCGCTGCTGGGCTCGACCCTGCTGGCGGTGCGCGGGCGCTGGGAGCGGGTGGATGGCGTGGAGCACCTGATCGCCGGCGACCTCGAGGACCTGTCGCCGCTGCTCGGCGGCCTGCACGCCGAATCCCGCGATTTCCACTGACCTTGTGGGAGTGCACTGACCTTGTGGGAGCGGCTATAGCCGCGATTCCCGCCCGGGTGGGAGCTTCTATCGCGGCTATAGCCGCTCCCACAGGAGCTGCTCCCACAGGAGTGGCTTCCACAGAGTGACCCCCACGGGAGCCGCAATGGCGGGTTCACGCGGCATTCCCTTCCCGTGCGCCGGCTGGCCCTAGACTGGGGATGGACCCCGACCACGCCCGCCCATGCCCACCCTGTTCCGCGCGCTCGCCCTCTGTGCCCTGCTGGCCGGCTGCAGCGCCCAGCCGCCCGAACCCGCCCCTGAACCGGACTCCGTTGCGATCGCCGAGGCCAACGGCATGGGCGAATTCATCAGCGCCCCGGTGGAAGCACCGCCCAAGCCCTACGACGTCAGCAAGGGTACCGATTGGCCGGAGGCGGCCCTGGTTGATGGCGACGCCTCGATCAGCTGCGAACTCGACTACGCGACCATTGGCGACGGCGAGCCGCTCACCGACCTGTCCTTCCTCAACGTCGCCGATACCCTCCAGCCCTGCCAGGACGTCGGCCTGCTGCGCCTGCGCTACGAAGGCAAGATCAACGCCGGCTTCACCGCGCTGGTGGAGCGGGTGGCGGCGATCGCCGACCGCATGGACATCGGCAAGCGCGTGCTCGATATCAATTCCACCGGCGGTCAGGTGGAGGACGCGATCAAGGCCGGCGACGCCATCGGCGCGTCCGGCTGGACGATCTGGGTGCGCGAGGGCGCGAACTGCCACAGCGCCTGCGTGCTGATCCTCGGCGCCGGCGACGTGCGCATGATCTCGGGCCCGGTGGGAATCCACCGCATCATCCGCATGAGCTCCACCGCGACTTCGCGCGCTCAGCTCAACGAGGAACTGCAGGCCGTTTACGGACGGGTGAAGGAATACCTCGCGCGCAACGGCGTGGCGGTGGCGGTGGCCGACATGATGATGGCGGTGCCCAACCGCAACCTGCGCCTGCTCAGCGCCGACGAACTGCTGGAATACGGCCTGGACGGCACCAACCCGGCGCAGGACGATCTGGACCGGCTGCAGCTGATGCGCAAGTGCGGCGAAGATTTCGTGCGCCGCCGCGACGGCTTCCAGCGCAACTTCGACCGCCAGTGCAAGATGCCGGATCGCGACATCGAAGAGCTCAACGACTGCGGCCTGGCCCTGCGCGAAGAGTTCGGATTCCCCGACGCGACCTGTCCGGACGACAGCCCGATGAGCGAGTTCGACGTGGTCCGCAGCGCCTTCTTCCAGCGTCGCGCGCCGGCGGAGAAGGCGGACGACGCTACACGGGACAACGAGTCGGCATCAGCACGCATCGAAGCCACGTCCGGCTCCGGTGCCAGCGGCTCGCCGTAACACTCCTGTAGGAGCAGCTATAGCTGCGACCGGATCACTGGGCGTCGTCGACGTTTTGGGGGAGGTGTCGCGGAGGCATCTCGGAGTCATCTCGGCGGCATCACGGGAGTGTCGCGGGAGTGTCTCGGGGGCGTCGCGGGGGCGGGGGGGGGGGGGGGGGGGGGGGGGGGGGGGGGGGGGGGGGGGGGGGGGGGGGGGGGGGGGGGGGGGGGGGGGGAAAAAGCTAGAGGGAGGGGAAG
>NZ_JBCLUZ010000002.1:0-88163 GCF_039548395.1 Luteimonas changyuni | reverse complement strand
GCGTCGCGGGGGCGGAGGGTGGGCGGGTACTCCGCCGGCGTCGCGGTGGAGCTGCTCCTGATTGCCGGCGGAATACCCGCCCACCCTCCGCTGCCAGCGGCGCCGCGAGGTGGTGGGAAAGGCAGGGGCGTCGCGCTTTTGATTTGCCGCTTTTCCCTGCGGCCCGCGGAAAGGCGCTGCGAGGCGGGTTGGGGGGTGCGCAGTGGGCATAAAGGCCCGCGCAGCGGGACAGCCCACGGAGTACCCACCGACCCGCCGTACCGCGCGCCGGTGTCGCAGCTGCGCCGGCGTCGGGCCTTCCCGGGGCGCGGCGGTGTCGTCGCCCTCCTGCAGCCGGGATCGCAGCTATAGCTGCTCCCGCAAGGGCAGGGTCAGGCGCAATGGAGAGGGACGAAAGTCAGGCCTCGGAGTCGGCGAGGAAGCCGCCGGACTGGCGGCGCCAGAGCTGGGCGTAGATGCCGCCGCGGGCCACCAGTTCGTCGTGCGTGCCCTGCTCGACGATCGCGCCCTGGTCCATCACCACCAGCCGGTCCATGGCTGCGATGGTCGACAGCCGGTGTGCGATCGCGATCACCGTCTTGCCTTCCATCAGCCGGTACAGGTTGCCCTGGATCGCGGCTTCGACCTCCGAGTCCAGCGCCGAGGTCGCTTCGTCCAGCACCAGGATGGGCGCGTCCTTCAGCAGCACGCGGGCGATGGCGACGCGCTGGCGCTGGCCGCCCGACAGCTTCACGCCGCGCTCGCCGACGTGGGCGTCGTAGCCCCGGCGGCCCTTGGAGTCCGACAGGTCGAGGATGAAATCGTGCGATTCCGCCTGGCGCGCGGCTTCCAGCATCTCGGCCTCACTGGCGTCGGGACGGCCGTAGAGGATGTTGTCGCGCACCGAGCGGTGCAGCAGCGATGTGTCCTGGGTCACCACGCCGATGCGTGCGCGCAGGCTGTCCTGCTGCACGCTGGCGATGTCGATGCCGTCGACCAGGATGCGCCCCGCCTCGACGTCGTGGAAGCGCAGCAGCAGGTTCACCAGCGTCGACTTGCCGGCGCCGGAGCGCCCGATCACGCCGATGCGCTCGCCCGGCCGCAGGTGCAGGTCCAGGCGCTCGATCACCCCCGAGCCCTTGCCGTAGTGGAAGCCCACGCCTTCGAAGCGGATGTCGCCTTCCACCGCGCCAAGCTCCGGCGCGTCGGGCGCGTCGTCGACGGTCGGCGGCAGCGAGATCGAATTGATGCCGTCCTGCACGGTGCCGATGTTCTCGAACAGCGCCGACAGCTCCCACATGATCCACTGGCTCATGCCCACCAGCCGCAGCGCGAGCGCGAGGCCCACCGCCACCGCGCCGGCGCTGATCGCGCCGCCCAGCCACAGCCACAGGCCGATCGCCGCCACCGCGAACACCAGCGCCATGTTGAGCGCGTAGTTGCCGACGCCGACGCGCGTGGCCAGGCGCATCTGCCGGTACACGGTGCCGAGGAAGCCATCCATCGCTTCGCGCGCATAGGCCTGCTCGCGCCGCGAGTGCGAGAACAGTTTCACCGTGGCGATGTTGGTGTAGCTGTCGACGATGCGGCCGGTCATGTCCGAGCGGGCGTCAGCCTGTTCGCGCGAGACCCGCTCCATGCGCGGCACGAAATACAGCATCAGCAGCACGTAACCAATCAGCCATCCGGCGAAGGGCAGCATCAGCCGCCAGTCGGCCGCGGCGGCGGCCAGCATCGCGCCAAATACGTACACCAGGATGTACACGCCCACGTCCAGCAGCTTGACCACCGTCTCGCGCACCGCGAGCGAGGTCTGCATCAGCTTGGTGGCGATGCGCCCGGCGAACTCGTCCTGGAACCAGCCCATCGACTGCCGCAGCAGGTAGCGGTGCACGTTCCAGCGGATGCGCATCGGGAAGTTGCCGAGCAGCACCTGCAGCTGCACCAGGTTGTCGATCCACACCAGCAGCGGCAGCCCGATCGCGACCAGCGCCGCCATCCACGCCAGGCGCGTGCCTTCGACGGCGAGGAAGGTGGCGGGCGTATGTTCGCCCAGGCGATCCACCAACGCGCCGAGGTAGACGTACATGCCCAGTTCGGCGACCGCGATCAGTGCGCCGAGCACGCCCATCAGCGCCAGCCAGCCGCCGGCGCCGCGGGTGTAGTGCAGGCAGAACGCCACCAGCCCGCGCGGCGGCTGCTGTGGCGGTGCGTCGGGGAAGGGCTGCAGGCGGGACTCGAACCAGTCGAACAGCCCGCGCCGCCGCCGGCCGTCAGCGGCCACCGCCACCTCCACCGCCGCCGCCGCCCCCGGAGAATCCGCCGCCGCCCGCGCCCGACGAACTTCCGGGCGGCGTGGCCGACGACGCGATCTGCGAGCTGAGCGCGCCACCGACCGCGCTGGTCAGGTTGCCGATGTTGCCGAGGCTGGCGCCGTGGTACCAGGTGATGGCCGCGGCCGCGGCGGCCGCGGCGGCGCTGCCGACGGCCACGGTGAACTTCTTCGTCCACGCGTCCTCGACGTCCAGCGCGACCGCGTACGGCAGCAGGCGTTCGAAGCGCCCGGCGTCGAGCGCCGGCTCGGACGCATCGCCCCCGGCCGCCTCCGGCGCCTGCACGCGCGCGATATCGTCCTGCTCGGCCACGCCCAGGTAGCGACGGAAGCCTTCGATCTCGTCGAGCAGCTCGCGCCCGGCGGCCGTCGGCGCGCCGATCACCAGCGCGAACGCGATCGTCGTCGCCAGCATCAGGCCAAGCGGCAGGAAGACCCAGGGCAGGCCGCCGCCGTCGGTGAACACCATCGCGACCATCGCCAGCGCGCACGTCACGAACAGGATCGCGACCGCGATGCCGATGCTGCCGGCGTTATCGGTGAACATCTCCGGCTGGAAGCGATCTTCGAAGCCCTTGCGGTGCGCCTGCATTGCACGCTGGATGCGGGTGGCGTTCTTCTTGTCCAGGGAGAGCGTCGTGCCCGGCATGGGAAGCAGGGCCTCCAGCAGCCTGCGCTGGTCCGTGTTGTCGATCGCGGGCGAGCCGCCGTCGCTGCGCTCGAGCGTCCATGAGTCGCCGAGCATGCCTTCGTCGCGATGGATTCCGACCGCGCCCTGCACCGCGCAGGCGAGCAGGTCGGCGGAGAATCCGCGGGCATCGTGGCTGCGGCGCTTCATGTAGCGCAGCGCCGCCGGTGACTCGCCACGGGGCGGCTCGTAGCGTGCGATGACCACGCCGGGTGAGGGGTCGCGTCCGACCTTGCGCCAGCGCCGCACGCAGAACAGCAGCAGCCCCGCGAGCCCGGCCAGCGCGATCAGGATCGAGAGGTTGTCGCGCAGCAACCAGAACGCGTCGCGCGTCGACGACGGCGGTGCGACGATGCCCTTGGGAAACGACAGCACCGTGGTCAGGCCTTCGCGCGGGGCCAGCGGCCGGGTCAGCGTCCAGCGGGCCACGCCGGGGGCCGCGATGACCGCCTCGAAATCCTGCCCGCGTGCGCCGCGGGCGCCGGAATAGCCTTCCACCGCCAGGTCGGCCATCGCCACGGGCTCGGGCAGCCGCAGCTCCACCGTCCCGGTTTCGATCGGGAAATCCCATCCCAGGCCGATCGCGTTCCAGTACAGCTCGTCGTGGTCTTCGAAGAAGCCGAGCTGGCGATCGGTGCGGTAGCGCAGGGTGTAGGTGTATTCGGCCGGCACCTGCAGCAGGTCGTCGTTGCCGGTGTTGACGCGCACGCCGTTGGCCACGCGCTCGGTGAACCAGGGTTCCGGGTGGCCGTCGCGCTCGACGCCTTCGACTTCGAAGGCGACCACGACGTTGTTGCCGCGGTGATCCCTGTAGCGGACGGGGAAATCGCGGGTGATGCCGCGGCGGATGCGGGTGCCCTCCGCGCGCACGCGGATGTGTTCGGTCACGTCGAGGCTGCCGTCGGCCTGGATCTGGACCACGCTGTCATAGGCGAGGACCCGCTCGTCGGCCGCGGCCGGTGCGGGCGCGAGCAGCACGGACGCCGCCAGCAGCCAGGTGGCGGCGACCGCGGCCAGCCGGTTCACCGTGACAGCTCCACGACGGGCGCCGCGCGGCTGTCGGCACCGGCCTGGAAGAACGCCGCTTCGCGGAAGCCGAAGCCGCGTGCAACCAGCACGTCGGGGACCCGCTGCACGGTGTCGTTGAGGTCGCGCACGGCGCCGTTGTAGTACCGCCGCGCGTACTGCAGGTGCTCTTCCACCTCCACCAGGTCGGCCTGCAGGCGCGCGAAGTTCTCGCTGGCCTTGAGGTCGGGGTAGGCCTCCTTCAGCAGCAGCAGGCGGCCGAGCGCCTGTTCCAGTTCGGCTTCCACGTGGCCCAGTTCGCCCGGGTCCTGCAGGCCGAGGGCGCGCGTGCGCAGCGCGGTGACGGCCTCGAGCACCGCGCCTTCGTGTGCGGCGTAGCCCTGCACGGCGGAGACCAGCTGCGGCACCAGGTCGTGTCGGCGCTGCAGCTGCACGTCGATGTCCGCCCAGGCCGTCGCGACCTGGTTGCGCAGGCGCACCAGGCGGTTGTAGGCGAACACGCCCCAGGCCGCGACCGCGGCCGCCAGCAGGACCGTGGCCACCAGTGCGGTCACGGTGCCGTGCCCGCGCCGACGTGGACCTCGGCGTCGCCCAGGGCCACCACCTGCCCGGCGCGGATCTTCGCGGTCTTGCGCGACTCCTGCACGCCATCCACGCGCACGGCGCCCGACGCCACCAGGGCCTTTCCGGCGCCGCCGCTGTCGCAGAGGCCGGCGAGCTTGAGGAGCTGGTTGAGCTCGACGTAGTCGCCCTCGAGTTCGAAATCGATGTGCTGCATCCGGGTGCCCTGTCGCATGGAGGAAGGAGCGTAACGCAGTGCGTGGAATGGCGTTAACCTCGGCCGGGACGCGCCGCCGGCGCACGAGGGAGAGACCGATGGGCACTGAACTGCAGATGCTGGCCTGGGCGATCGCGCTCGGCCTTGTCCACCTGATGCTGGACGCCGCGATGAAGACCTCCGAACGCGGCTTGGCCTGGAATGCCAGCGCGCGCGATGGCCAGTCAAAGCCGCTCGGCCCGGTGGCCGGGCGCGTCAACCGCGGCTGGAAGAACTTCCTCGAGACCTTCCCCATGTTCGCTGCCGCCGTGCTGGCGGTGGTGCTCGCGGAGCGCACCGGCGACCAGACCGCGCTGGGTGCGCAGCTGTATTTCTGGGCCCGGCTGGCCTACATCCCCGCGTATGCCTCGGGCATTCCGTACGTACGCAGCCTGATCTGGGGCGTGTCGCTGGTCGGCATCCTGCTGGTCCTCGTCGCGCTGTTCTGATCGCGCTCAGCGGCCTTCGAAGCCGGCGACCTCGTCGAGGATGCGCCGGCTGCGGCGGATGCCGTCGCCGCCGTCGCAGCGCGGCGCCGCGGGGTCGTCCATGCGGGGTGGCCGCAGCCAGGCATAGAGCGCCGTCGCAATCAGACCGGCAATGCCCGCGCCCAGGCTGAGTGTGATCCAGCCCGGCGTCCCGCCAGCGGCGCGGACGTCGCCCAGTCCGGCCACTGCGACCACCACCAGGACCCACATGATCCACCACGGCAGTCCGCAGATCGCGGCGCCCAGGCCGTGGACGCGAAGCAGGCGTGCCAGTTGCCGCTGGATGTCGAGCACGGACGCGCCGTAGTCGATGCGCGTTGCCAGGGCGATGGTGATTGCAGCAAAGACGATGTTCACCAGACCGAAGGCATGGACTGCGATGCCGGCGGCGAGCAGTCCGGGGACATCCATGTTGCGCGTCCAGCAGGCGACGCCAAGCACCACCAGCGCCACTCCAAGGGCCGCCTGCAGCACCTGTCCCCAGACCAGGGGGCGCAGTCCCCGTCGCGCGGCGTCCAGCCGGCGCTCGCGGTGGATCTGCAGCTGGATGCCATCGTGGCGTTCCAGCTGGCGCCCCAGCGCCTGCCAGGCCTGCTTGAGTTCGTCGAGTTCCATGGTGATGTCCATTCAAGGCGTGCCGGTGGGTGCGACGTGGTCGCGGATGCGCCGCTTGAGGCGGCTGATGCGGGTGGTGACGTTGCTTTCGGACATGCCGAGCACCTCGGCCATGTCCCTCGTGCTGCGGTCCTCGAGGTAGAGCAGCAGCAGTGCCCGGTTCAGCGGTTCGAGCGTGGCGATGAAGCCGTGCAGCATGCGCGACCGCTGGTCGCGTTCGTGGTCGACCGTGTCGGGGGCGACGGATTCGTGGAGTCCCTCCTCCAGCGGCACCAGGTGGCGGCGCCGGCCGTCGCCGCGCAGGTGCGAGATGCCGACGTTCAGCGCCACCCGGTACATCCAGGTGGAAAAGCTGCGGGACGGGTCGTAGCGCGGCCAGGCACGCCAGAGCTGGGCGGCGATGTCCTGTGCGAGGTCCTCGCGATCGTCCGCGTCGCGCGCGTAGGTGCCTGCGACCTTGAAGACGATGCCGCGATGCTGCTGCAGCAGCGCCGAGAACTCTTCGGCACCGTCGTGCTGGCGGTGGCTGCTGATGGCGTCCATCCCCGGAGCGGATTCCCTGATTCTGCGTGACAGGGAGTGATTCGCTGGCGGAGGGGGTTTGTCACGCATCCAGGGCGCGGCCAGGGGTTGGCCGGGTCAGGGCAGGGGAACGCGGATCGGCTGGCCGTCGAGTTCGAGCAGGACGCCGTCGCGATCGATGGCGGTGATGCCGGCTTCGCCGACGCGATCGCCCTCGGACCTGCGCTGGCCGTCGATGACCACGAACCGGCGGGCCGGATCCTCGTTCCACATGTGCATGGTCAGCTTCATTTCCGGCAGGCGCTGGCGCTGGGCCGGCGGAAGTTGGGTGATGCGCAGCGCACCGCTGGCAGGCGCCAGGGCAGGGCGCGGGGCCGGGGCGGTGTCGGCGGTGTCCGCGATGTCCGCGATGTCCGCGATGTCGCTGGCAGCCACGGTGTCGCCGGCAGCCGCGGGGCGCGCGGCTTCCGCCGGTCCGGCGGGCGGCGATGGGGCTGCTGCGTCTGGCTCCGGCGGCGTGCGCGACGGCGGCTCCGGCGGCGTGATCCTGTCGACCGGCGGGAAGGGATCGGAATCGCCGGCCGTCGGCATGCTTGCCGATGGCATTGCGGGCGTTGCGGGCGCCGCGGGGGCGGTGGTTGCACGTGCGCCATGGTCGCCGTGGCCATCCTCGATCGCGGTTCCGTTGCCGCGCAGCCACAGCGCGACCAGGAGCAGTGCAAGCACGAGCGCTGCGCAGGCGATCCAGGTCCAGGGCGGCAGGCTGCGCCGGGCCGCGCGTGCGACAGGCGGCAGTTCGGCACGCAGGCCGGGTGCTTCGCCGCGGCGGCGCTCGGCTTCGGATTTGCGCAGGGCTTCGAGGATGAGTGACATGCGCGTGCCTCAGTCCAGCCGACGGAGCAGGCGAGGGCCGGCGTCGTCCGAGGCCAGCGCGAACAGCGTTTCCGGGCCGACCACCCCGTCGACCGCGAGCCCGCGCGCACGCTGGAAGCGCCGCACGGAGTCCACCAGGGCGTCATCGAATCCCGCCCCTGGCGCCGCCGCGTCCGCTACGCCTTCGCGCACCAGGCGCTCGCGCAGCCAGTCGACGGATGCGCCAGCCGCACCGCGGGCGGGCGCCGGCAGCAGTCCCGCGGAGGAGCGCCAGACGGCGGAATAGCGCCCACTCCATGCCTGCTGCAGCGTGGCGCGGTCGACGTCGATGACCGCATCACCCAGCAGCAGGCGCGCATGGCGACCGTCCGAGCCCTGCAGCAGCGCCCAGGCGCTCGCGTTGGCGGCGTCGAGCTGGAGCAGTGCGGGACGACCGATGGCGACCAGGCGGTCGAGGTGCGCGCTGCCGCGGACACAGTACGTACCGGCGGCGAGCGCCGGTGCACAGCCGCTCGCGGCACGCGCGTCCTCGGCCGTGTGCGGCAGCGCCCAGGCGAGCAGCAGGGCCTGCCACGCGGCGTTCCGGGCTGCGTGGTCCGCGGCGCCGGCAATGCGGGTCGCAAGGCCGGCGGCGTCCACGGCGGCCGCTGCCGCGGACACCGGCGCCTCGACGGTGGAAATGCCCGCGAGCGAGGCAGCGCCCGTCGCCGGATCGCGGGGCGCTGCCGACCCGGTCCCGGGCGAGGCGACGGCGTCCCGGTCGGCCTCTCGCGGCCACAGCGCGGCCACGGCGATCGCCATCACCGCCACGGCGCCGACGCCGGCGACCGCAAGCAGCCGGCCCGTGCGCCGCGCGCCCGACGTCACCGCGGGCGGCAGCGCTTCACGTGCGGCCTCTTCGACCAGCGCGGCATCGATCGTGGCGCGATCGCGCGCATAGCCGGCCAGCAGGGCGCGTTCTGCGAGCACGTTGACCAGGCGCGGGATGCCGCCGCTGCGCAGGTGGATGCGCTGCACCGCGCCGGCATCGAAGGGGAAGTGCTGGCCGCCGGCCATGCGGAAGCGGTGCCGCAGGTACTCCGCGGTGCCGGCGGCATCGAGCGGGGTGAGGTGGAAGCGCGCGGTGATGCGCTGCGCCAGCTGGCGCAGGCCCGGCTCGGCGAGCATGTCGCGCAGTTCGGGCTGGCCGATGAGGATGACCTGCAGCAGCTTCTGGGTGTCGGTCTCGAGGTTGGTCAGCAGGCGCACCTGCTCCAGGGTTTCGACCGGCAGCGCCTGCGCTTCGTCGATGAGCAGCACCACGCGCAGGCCCTGGGCATAGGCCTCGAGCAGGTGGACGTTGAGCGCATCGACCAGCGCCTTGGCGTTGCCGCGGCGACCGTCAAGGTCGATGCGCAGCTCTTCGCACACGGTTTCAAGCAGCTGCACCGGATCCTGGCGCGGGTTGAGCACCAGGGCCACGCGGGCGTTGTCGGGAATCTGGTTCAGCAGCAGCCGGCTGAGCGTGGTCTTGCCGGTGCCGACCTCGCCGGTGAGCTGGACGAAGCCGCCGCCGCCGCCCTGGGTGATGCCGAACAGCAGGTGCGCGAGCGCGTCGCGGTGGCGCTCGCCCAGGAAGACGAAGCGCGGGTCCGGCGTGATCGAGAACGGTGGCTCGGCGAGGCCGTAATGCTCGAGGTACATGCGCTGCGCGGCGGGACGGGGCCGCCAGCCTGCCACGGATCAGTCGGTGACGTCGCGCGACTCCCCCACTGCCAGCGCCTCGGGATGGGTGATGCGCCGCGGGCGGGCCAGCATCGGGTGCACCAGCACCGCGGCGAGGATGATCACCACCCCCAGGTAGAAGGGCAGGCTCAGCTCCTGCTGTTCGGACAGCAGCACGATCGCCAGCACGATGGCGTAGACCGGCTCCAGGTTGACCGCCAGCTGCGCGGAGAACGCGCTCATGTGGCGCAGCGCCACCAATGACAGCGCGAACGGGAACAGGGTGCAGGCGAAGGCGAGCAGCAGCAGGTAGCCGGCGTCGGCCGCGCCCGGGAGCACGAACAGCGGTCCGGCGAAGGCCGGGAACAGCAGCGGCATCACCGGCGCGAGCAGGGTCAGCGCGATCGCGCCGGCGCCGAGCTCGATGGCGGTCACCACCAGCGGGTCCGCATGGTCGACCAGGCGTTTGTTGAGCGAACCGAACAGCGCGACGAACAGCGCCGACACCGCGCCCACCGCCACGCCGATGCGCATGCCGTCGGGGATGCCGCCGACCACCAGCGCGACGCCCGGCAGCACGGATACGCCCAGCGCGAGTTCGGCGCGCGAGAAGCGCCGCTTCGCCAGCCTCGGCTCGATCATCGCCACGAACACCGTTGCCAGCGCCATGCAGGTTGCGGCCACCGAGGCGTTGGCCAGCTTGACCGCGCCATAGAAGGTCAGCCAGTGCAGCGCCACCAGCACGCCGATGCCGGCGTAGGACAGCAGCAGCCGGCGCGGCATCGCGCGCACCCCGCGCCATACCCGCGGCACCAGCGCCAGGGCGGCGGCGACCAGCAGCATCCGCCACCAGACCAGAGGCAGCGCCGGCAGCGTGATCAGTTTGCCGAGGATGGCGGTGAAGCCCCACAGCAGTACGCAGAGATGGACCTGCAGCTGGGTCCTGGTGGTCGGTGTCATGGTGCGTCGTCGCGGACGGGGAGGCGATTATCGCGGATCGCGTCGTCCCGTTCGTGTCCCCGGACAATCCGGGGCTCCGTCCTCGCGGGCGGGGGCAGGGGGGCACATTGCCGCGATCAGGCGGCGCTTTGTACCAGCCGCTCGTGCAGGGCCATCGCCGCGGCCGGATTGCGTTCCTTGGCGGCGGAGATGAAGTACACGAAGACGTCGCGCGGCACCGCTGCGTTGCCGCTGGCGGGCTCGATGCGCGGCAGGTCGCCAGGGTCGCGGCCCGCGGCCCAGGTGCGGGCGCGTTCGGCCCAGCGTGCGAGCTCCGCCCCGGGATAGCCGGTGGGCGTCCCGGCCCGCGCGCGCATCAGCCGCGCGTAGACGAAGTCGGCGGTGACATCGGCAAACGAGGGGTGTTCGTCCGAGTCGGTGAACACCGTCGCCATGCCGTGCCTGCGCGCCAGCGCCAGGTAGCGTGCGTCGACGAAGTGGTGGTCGCGGACATCGAGCACGTGCCGCAGCGGGCGGCCATCGGCCTCGCGCGGAAGCAGGGCGAGGAAGGCCGCAAAGTCCTCGCGTTCGATGCGCGTGCCGCGGTCGAACTGCCACACCAGCGGACCCAGGCGGTCGCCCAGCGTGGCGATGCCGCCAATGAAGTCCTCCACCTGGCGGCCGGTCGAGGCCAGGGTCCGCGACTGCGTGATCCGCTTCGGCACCTTGGCCGAGAACACGAATCCGGCCGGGGTTTCGTCGCGCCATTTCGCATACGTGGCCGGCGTCTGGGCGCGGTAGTACGTGCCGTTGATCTCGATCGCCGACAGCTTGCGGCTGGCGTATTCCAGCTCGCGTCGCTGCACCAGGCCCTTGGGATAGAAATTGTCGCGCCAGGGCGCGTAGGTCCAGCCGCCGATGCCGGTACGGATGCGGTCGACCGGCGCGACCGCGTTCTCGAACAGGGAGTCCATCGCAGCGGTGCCTTGCGCCGGAGCGCCCCGGCCGAAGCGCGATCATAGCCCCGCGTGTTCCGGTGCAGGTCGCAGTCGCCGATACTGCAGGGCAGTCCACGCCGGTAGCCCCGTCCATGCGCACGCCAGACACCGTCCTCGCCGTCACCCTGCTGCTGTCTTCGGCCATCCTCCTGTCACCGGCCGCGGCCGCGCAGGAGGCGCCGCCCGCGCCGCTTGGCGGCCTTGATGCGCAGGTTGAAGCGGCGCGCGGGACCTTCAAGGTCCCCGGCATCGCGGTGGCGGTGG
The DNA here is from genome assembly GCF_039548395.1 of Luteimonas changyuni. Lineage (NCBI taxonomy): Bacteria > Pseudomonadati > Pseudomonadota > Gammaproteobacteria > Lysobacterales > Lysobacteraceae > Luteimonas > Luteimonas changyuni. The sequence goes on along the minus strand of NZ_JBCLUZ010000002.1, from coordinate 76,918 downwards.
TGAAGGATGGCGAGGTGGTGTTCGCCGGCGGTTGGGGCCAGCGCGAGGTCGGCAAGCCGGAAGCGGTGGACGCCGATACGCTGTTCTCGATCGCATCGATCACCAAGGCCTTCACTTCGGCCTCGCTGTCGATCCTGGCCGACGAGGGCAAGCTCAAGCTCGACGACCGCGTGATCGACCACCTGCCGTGGTTCCGCATGTCCGACGCCTACGTCACCCGCGAGATGCGCATCCGCGACTTGTTGGTGCACCGCAGCGGCTTGGGCCTGGGGGCCGGCGACCTGCTGTTCTGGCCGCCCTCGGACTACAGCACCCGCGACGTGGTCGAACGCCTGGCGCAGGTGCCGATCGAAGGCGGCTTCCGCGACCGCTACGCCTACGACAACGTGCTCTACGCGGTGGCGCAGCTGGTGATCGAGGATGTGTCCGGCCAGACCTATGCCGACTTCGTGCGCGAACGGCTGTTCACGCCGGTGGGCATGGCCGGCACCCGCATCGACAGCAACGCGCTGCGCCCGAGCGATACCAACGTCGCGACCGGGCATGCGCGGCCGGGCTTTGCCGGCGATCCGGAACCGGTGCCGGCGATGTCCTGGTCGAACAACACCGCCGCCGGCGGCATCTATTCCAGCGTCAACGACATGGCGAAGTGGATGCGCGTGCAGCTGGACGGCGGCGTGCTTGAACAAGGCGTGCCCGCAGACGGTGCCGCCGATGGCGACGATGCCAGGCGCTTGTTCAGCGCCAAGCGCCACGAGGCGATGTGGTCGCTGGTGACGCCGATCCCGGTCCGCGAACCGGCGGTGCCTGAACTCGCCGCCACGAAGCCCAACTTCGCCGGCTACGGAGAGGCCTGGAGCCTCAGCGACTACCGCGGGCAGCGCCTGGTCTGGCACACCGGAGGCTGGCCGGGGATGGTCTCGCGCCTGACGCTGGTGCCGGAGCTGGACCTGGGCGTGGTGGTGCTGACCAACCAGGAAGTCGGCGCCGCGTTCAACGCGATCACGATGCACGTGCTGGATGCCTACATGCAGGCGCCGGAGACCGACTGGGTCGCGGCCTATTCCGCGGCGATCGCCAAGGGCGGCGACAAGGCGGAGGAGGACTGGGCGAAGCACGAGGCCGCCCGTGATGCGCGTTCGAAGCCATCGCTGCCGCTGGCCGGCTATGCCGACACCTATCGCGATCCCTGGTATGGCGACGTGCTCGTGGCCGAAGGCCGCAAGGGCCTGGAGATGCGCTTCACCCGTACCCCGCAGCTGGTCGGCGACCTGGAGCACTGGCAGAACGACAGCTTCATCGTGCGCTGGCGCGACCGGACGCTCAACGCCGACGCCTTCGTCGACTTCAGCCTCGACCACGACGGCAAGGTGCGCGAGGCGCGCATGGAAGCGGTGTCGCCGCTGACCGATTTCAGCTTCGACTTCCACGACCTGCGATTGGTACCGGGGAAAGACTGACCGGTCAGCTGTTGTAGGAGCGGCTATAGCCGCGACCACGAGACGCCTCGATATCGCGGCTATAGCCGCTCCCACAGGTGGGTGGTCGCGGCTGCAGCTGCTCCTGCAGGTCGGGGGATCCGGGTCGCAGCTATAGCTGCTCCTACAGGTGGGTGGCTACAGGATGGGTTCGTCGAGCAGGAGCTGGCGGGCGAAGCGGACGGGCGGGGCGCCCTGGGCCAGCACGCTGTCGTGGTAGCGCTTCATGTCGAAAGCCTCGCCTTCCTTCTCCTCGACCGCGCGGCGCATGTCGAAGTGCTCCTGCGCACCGACGAAGTACGTCGCCAGCTGCGTCGATGACAGCTGCGCGCGGATCCACTTGCCCTCGGCTTCGCTCTGCTGCTGGAAGGTCTGGCGGACCATCAGGTCCATCGCCTGCTCCTTGGTCCAGTTGTCGACGTGGATGCCCTGGTCGAGGATCGCGTTGCCCACCGAGCGCGCGTAGAACTTCAGCTGCATCAGCCGGAACAGCGGGTCGTTGTCGAGGTAGCCGGCATCGGCGATCACGCGCTCGGTGTAGACCGCCCAGCCTTCGGCGAAGGGGCCCGAGCGCAGCGCCGCGCGCAGGGTGGACGGATGCTGGGCCGAGTGCGCGCCTTCAAGGTAATGGCCCGGCATCGCCTCGTGGATGCTGAGCACGTGGATCATGCGCTTGTTGTATTCGCGCAGGAACGAGGTCGCCTGGGCGTCGTCCCAGCCCTCGGGGATCGGCGAGATCGCGTAGTAGGTGTCCAGGCCCTTGTCGAGCGGACCCGGCGAGTCGCAATAGGCCACCGCGAAGCCGCGCTGGAACTCCGGCATCAGGATGATCTTCACCGGGTCCTTGGGGACGGTGACGATGTCGTGTTCGCGCACGAAGTCGGTGGCCACGTCGAGGGTGTGCTTGGCGAAGTCCACGACTTCGTCGCGGCCGGGGCGGTCTTCGTTGGCGAGTTCCATCGCCGCTTCGATCGCGGCCTGGCGCTGGTCTTCGCCCGGCTGCTCCGGCGTGTCCGGTGCGCCGTCGCGATCCTTCAGCACGATCTTCGCCACGTCGTACATCTCGTCGCGCACGCGCGCCAGTTCGGCCTCGGCGCGGCTGCGGATCTCCTCGCGGCCCAGCGAGGAGTTCAGCGAGAAGCGCAGCTTCTGGTCGTAGCGTTCGGCGCCGATCCGGAACTCGCCCTTGGCATTGGGCACCAGGGTGTCGTCAAGCCAGGCCTGGTGCTCCTCCACCGCGGGGCGCAGCGCGGCGATGGCCGCGTCCAGGCGCTCACGGTCGGCGCCCTGCAGCTCGTCGGCATGCTGGGTGATGAAGGTGTCGATGAGGGTGAAGATGCCCTTGTTCTGGCTGGCAACGGTTTCGGCGTGGGTGCGGGGCACGCGCGCCGGGTCGAGGTTTTCGCGCGCCTGCGCCAGCAGCGTCGGGATCTTTTCCATGCGCGCGGTCGCGGACTTCAGGCGCTCGGGCAGCGGCGCGAACTCGCGCGCCATCAGGCTGTAGATCGCGCCCCCGGCCAGGCCGCTGTAGGCCTGCGGATCCCAGGCCCAGCCTTGCATGGTCTCCAGGTCCCACAGCGAACCTTCAAGCGTGTTGCGCAGGATCAGCGCATCGACCTGGTTCTCGCGCGAGAGCGCGGCGGCATCGATGGCGTCGAGTTCGGCGAGCATGCCGCGCGTCCAGTCGGCGGATTTCTTCCGGCCTTCGGCGCTGAGGTCGTCGAGTTCGGAGTCGAAGCGGTGATCGCCGATCTGCGTGGCAGAGACCGGGGACAGGGCCAGGCCCTCGTCGAGGAAGCGCGCGGAAACCGCGGCGAAGGCCTGGTCCTGCGCGCGCTCGGCGGCGTTGGTGGGCGCGGCCGCGGCGTCGCCGGAGGGCGTCGCGGGAACCTGGCCCTGGCAGGCGGCGAGGGCAAGCGCGAGCAGGGATGCAGCGAGCAGCGGACGGGACATGGCGGATCTCGGGCATGGTGGCAATCCACCAGCATAGGGCGGGCGGGAAGCCGTCGCCCGGGCCAATGGTTTACCTTGCGATCGCCGGATTGCAGAGCGGGTCGCGGCCCTCCCGGATTCAGTCCTCGTCTTCTTCCTCGAACTCGACCAGTGCGTCGAGGTCGAACGCCAGCGCTTCGACCGCTTCGCGCACGCGACGCGCGGTCGACGGATTGGGCGCGTCGATCTCGATCGTGTGTCCCTGTGGGCCGCCGACGTCGCTCAGGCCGGCCGAGCTCGAGTCGGCGTCGTCGAGCTGGGGCATCAGGTCGTCGATCTCTTCGACGTGCTCGATTCCGTCGAGGCTCTGCAGCAGGTTGATGACAGCGCGCGTGGTGTCGTCGCTGCCGGTGAGGCGGATTCTGAGCAGGGCCATCGCGGGAGATCCTCTGGGGGTCGGTGGCCGTGGGGGCCGGGACTGCAGGCTAGGAAGCCGCGGGCCAAGGCCGCGTGACGGGCCATGCACCGGGCACGCCGCATCGGACGTGCCGGCCGGCCGCCACGCTCAGGTCGCCGGCGGCGTGCGCACCGGCACGGTGATGTTGCACAGGTCGATGTGGCCGGCCGGCTGCAGGTACCAGTCGTCGCGGCGGTTCCGGCGCGACTCGACCACTGCGTCGAACAGCGGTGTGTCGGTGCGCAGCACCTGGATCTCGGTGCGTTCGGCCGCAGGGACTTCGGACGCCAGGCGCACGGCCTTGATCGGCATGCGCTGTGCGGCTTGTTCGTGGAACCCGAGCGGGCCGGTGCCGCGCGGCACCACGCTCAGCAGCTCCATGCCCTGCAGCACCCGGCCGACCTGGGTGATGTTGCGGTCGAGCTGGCGCGGCGCCTGGCCGATGACCACGTAAAGCTCGGTGCCGTTGCTGGAATCCGCGGCCATGTCGCGGCCGGCGCCGAGCGTGCCGTAGCAGTGCGCCATCCAGGCCTGGCCTTCAGCCGGATCGCGCGCGGCGGGGAAGCCGGCGGCGAACCCGGTCTCCGGCGCCCAGCCGTCGGGATCGGGCAGGGCGTGGAAGGCGAGGCCTTCGGCCGGGCGCGAGAACTCCGCGGGCAATGCCGCCTTCGCGCCGCCGAGCGGCTTCGGCACCTCGCCTTCGTCGGTGATGTCGCCGAACTGGACCACGAAGTTGTCCTGCGAGCGGTAGATCGTCAGCCCGTCCCAGAAGCCTTCCTTGGCGAGCGCGCGGATGTTGGCGACGTGCTCCGGTGCGAAGTCCGGCGCGAGCTCGATCACCACCCGGCTGCCGGCCAGCTCCATGTACAGGGTGTTCGCGGGATCCGGGCGCCGCCAGTCGGCGGGCAGCGAGGCATCGAGCAGCTCCTGCGTGGTCTTCGGGCGTTGCGCCTGGACTTCGGCCTGCGCCGCGGCGGGCTCGGCGGCCGGGGCAGCCGGGCCGGCATCGGATGATCGACCGGCCGGGTCGGAGCCGGCGGACGCGGCAGCGCTGCAAAACAGGGCGGCCAGCAGGGCCAGGGGGCGGATGCGGTGGCTTGTGTGCACGTCGTGGCTCCAGTCGGGTGGCCGCGATTGTTGCGCATCCGCTGGTGGTCCTGACTATCGGCACATTCACTATATGGAAGTTAGCACTAGCATCCACCCATGGTCGAACAGCTGCCCCCGCCCGACATCGACGCCGCGATGCGCAAGTTCCAGCGCGAGCTGAGTTCGGGCGTGGTCGCCCTGGCCCTGCTGGCGGTGCTTTCGCGCGCCGAGGAGCCGATGTACGGCTACCAGATCGCCAAGACCCTGGAGCGCTTCGGCGAGGGCGTGCTCAGCGGCAAGCAGAGCGCGCTGTACCCGGTGCTGCGCAACCTGGAGGCGACCGGGCTGCTGTCCAGCCACGTCGGGCCCTCGGAGTCGGGGCCGCCGCGGCGCTATTACCGCATGACCGAGGCAGGGCAGGCCGCCCTGCGCGAATGGGCCGCCGCCTGGCGCGCGACCCGCGATTCCGTCGACACCGTCCTGGAGGGGACCCCGTGATGAACAGCCTGCCGCACACCATTCCCGAATACCTCGAACAGCTGCGGCGCTCACTGGCCGGCGCCGACCCGGCCATGGTCCAGGACGCGCTGTACGACGCCGAGGAGTACCTGCGCTCCGAGCTTGCCGAGAACCCCGACAGATCGGAGGCCGAGGTCATCGCCGCGGTCGCGTCGAGCTACGGCGCGCCGGACGAAGTCGCCGACATCTATCGCGATACCGAGGCCACGGTGCAGACCGCGCTGCGCTCGCCGGTACCGCCGCCGCGCAAGTCGGCGTTCGGGCGCTTCTTCGGCGTGGTTGCCGATCCCCGCACCTATGCCTCGCTGTTCTACATGGTGCTGGCGCTGGCCACCGGCATCTTCTATTTCACCTGGGTGGTGGCCGGCTTCTCGACCACGCTCGGCCTGTCGATCACGATCGTCGGCATCCCGCTGCTGATCCTGTTCTTCGGCTCGGTGCGGGTGCTGTCGCTGGTGGAGGGGCGGATCGTGGAAGTGATGCTGGGCGAACGCATGCCGCGGCGGCCGCTGTACACGGTGCGCGGGCGCAGCATCTGGCAGCGCATCGGCGACATGTTCACCGACGTGCGGACCTGGAGCACGATGCTGTACATGCTGCTGATGCTGCCGCTTGGCATCGTCTATTTCACCCTGGCCACCACCCTGCTGGCGATCGGGATCAGCTTCGTGCTCGCGCCGATCGCGTCGTGGACCGGCATCGGCGACGCCTGGCTGCACAGCAACCACGTGGTGCTTTACGGCGTCGACGGCGTGCCGGTGGAGGGCGCGCTACTGCTTCCGATGCTGCTCGGCGGCGTGCTGCTGCTGTTCGCCACCCTGCACCTTGCGCGCGCCATCGGTCGTGGCCACGGGCTGCTGGCCAAGCACCTGCTGGTCAAGACCGCCCGGTATTCCTGAGCGGTCGGCGCCGCGCCTCAGCGGCGCTTGGCACCGGTGCGTACCGCCTTGGCGGCGCGTTCCGGCGCGGGACGCCTGGCCGCTGCAGCCGGTTTGGCCGGCGCCGCATCGTGCGCCGCGAAGAAGTCACGCACCTGCGGATACACCTGGGTGCGCCAGCGGCGGCCGCTGAAGATGCCGTAATGGCCGGCGCCGTCCACGGTCAAGTGCGCGCGATCGGCCTCGGCGATGCCGCTGCACAGATCGTGCGCGGCGCGCGTCTGGCCCAGGCCGGAAATGTCGTCGAGCTCGCCTTCGATGGTCATCAGCGCGCAGTCCCGGATCGCCGCGGGGTTGACGCGCTCGCCGGCCACATCCCACTCGCCGCGCGGCAGCAGGTGCTCCTGGAAGGCCACGCGGATGGTGTCGAGGTAGTACTCGGCGGGCATGTCGAGCACGGCGTTGTACTCGTCGTAGAACTTGCGGTGCGACTGCGCATCCTCCTGGTCGCCCTTGACCAGGTCCTGGTAGAAATCCCAGTGCGACATGAAGTGGCGCTCGGGATTCATCGCCACGAAGCCGGTGTGCTGCAGGAAGCCCGGGTACACGCGGCGGCCGTGGCCGGGGTAGTTCGGCGGCACGACGTGGATGACGTTGTTCTGGAACCACGACAGCGGCTTCTTCGCCGCCAGGTTGTTGACCGCGGTCGGCGATTCGCGGGTGTCGATCGGGCCGCCCATCATCACCATCGATCGCGGCAGTTCTTCACCGCGCGACGCCATCAGCGAGACCGCGGCCAGCACGGGCACGGTCGGCTGGCAGACGCTCATCACGTGCAGGCGTTCGGCGCCGATGTGGCGGATGAACTCCTGGATGTAGGCGACGTAGTCGTCGAGGGTGAAGGCACCGGCCTCCTTCGGCACCATGCGCGCGTCGACCCAGTCGGTGATGTAGACCTTGTGCTCGGGCAGGAGCGTGCGCACGGTATCGCGCAGCAGCGTGGCATGGTGGCCGGACAGGGGCGCGACCACCAGCACGGTGGGCTGGTCCTTCATGCCGAGGATGTTCTCGGCGTCGTCGGTGTAGCGCTTGAAGCGCAGCAGGCGGCAGAAGGGCTTGTCGAGCGCCACCTTTTCCACCACCGGCACGTCGTGGCCGTCCTTGACCACCTGGTGGATGGCGAAGGGCGGCTTTTCGTAGTCCTTGCCGATGCGGTGCAGGAGCTCGTTGCCCGCGGCCAGGCGGCCAGCGCCGGGGACCGAGGACAGCCAGGTGCCGTCGGTGCCGAAGATCTTCGCGTTGGCCTGCGCCAGTTCGGTGAACGGGGCAAGCAGGGTGCGGTTGAATTCGTGCAGCTGGTACATCATCGGCGGGCGTGCTCGTTTATTGCGCGCTGCAGCATAGCGCAGGCGGGCCGGGGCCCGTGTCGGCCTTTCGTCACATGGCCGGAGCCCCCGTTCAGGCAAGTTCGAGGGCGGTTGCCCCGGGTGCCAGGCCCGGGGCCAGCCAGCAGTGCGAGCCCAGTGCGCGGAAGCCGACGGCCTCGAAGCGGCGCCGGTAGAAGGCCCCGGGACGGCCGATGAAGCCGTCTTCGTCGCCTACGGCGGCGTCCTCGCGGGCGAAGGCCTCGAGGAAGGCGACGCCGCCGCAGAGCTCCGCCAGGCCGGGCAGGCCGCGATCGATCTCGCGCGCCGGCAGGTAGTGCAGCACGTCGCTGCAGACCACCAGGTCGGCCGGCGGGCAGGGGCGGAGGTGTTCGAAGTCGGAAAAACGCGCGAAATGCAGGTTGCGGCGCGCGCCGTGGCGGCTGATCGCGTACTCGCTGCTGTCGAAGCCGATGTAGCGGGCCTTCGGGCGCAGCTTCAGCAGGGGTGCGCGCCAGGCGCCCTCACCGCAGCCGATGTCGAGCACCGTGCGCAGCGGGCGCTCGAGGTGGTACTCGGCGGTGGCCACGGCCAGCGCGATCTTGCGGGCCAGCCGCTGGCGTCCGCCGATGCCGCCCTGGCGGTACCAGCGGTCGAAATACTCCCGGTCATAGGTCTTGTCCATGGGCGCGCACGATACCGGCTGCGGCGGCCTCCGTGCGATCCTGTCGCGCATTACTCCAAGGGGCTTCAAGCAAATGCAGAGCTATTTCTGGGTCAAGGCTGTCCACATCGTGCTGGTGATGGCCTGGGTCGCCGCCGCGTTCTACCTGCCGCGGATCCTGATCAACATCGCTGAGGACGGCGGCAACGCCGCGGTGCGCGAGCGCCTGCTGCTGATGGGCCGCCGCCTGTACCGCTTCGGGCACGTGATGTTCGGGCTGGCGGTGGTCGCGGGGCTGGTGCTGTGGATGGGTTATCGGGTGATCCCGGAGTTCCCGACCCTGGTCGGCACCGGTACCGGCTGGATGCATGCCAAGCTGCTGCTGGTCGCGGTGATGTTCGCGATGTACATCTTCGAAGGCCGCCAGCTGAAGACCGCCGCGCGCGGAGGCAGCCTTCCTTCCACGAAGATGCTCCGGATCCGCAACGAGCTGCCGGTGCTGATCCTGCTGGTCATCGTCTGGCTGGTGCTTGCGAAGCCGTTCTGATCACGGGCGACGGGAAACCCAGTGCCGCGCCTCGGGAAAGCCCTATACCGGGGCGCAGGCAGCGCTGCTAGGCTCGGGGTTCGTTGTGGCATGTCATGGAGGACGTCATGCGTCTTGTCGGAAGGAATCGGGGCACGGTTCTGGCACTTTTTCTTATCGCGCTTTGCGCGCCTGTTTTCGCCGCTGCAGAAGGGACGTCCTTCCCCGCTCCCATGCTCGGTGTATGGGAGCCTGAGCTGCCGTGTGATCCCGGTGAAGCCTCCGATCGCGACGGCCGCTTCGAGATCACCGGCCGGCAGCGCCTGAACTACGAGGAGATCGAGGACCTTGTGTCCGCGGACCTTCTGACCTCGTCACCCAGGACATGGCGGATCCTGACGACCTCAAACATCGGCCCTGAAGGCCTGGAGCAGCCTTTCATCTACGTGCTGGAAGGGGATTTGCTGACGGTGGCTGATGGACGGAGCGCAAGGATGTATATGCGCTGCAAGTAAACCCCGGGGACAAGGAGTGTCCGATGGCCGATAAACCGGCAACGCGTTATCTGGTGCGTCAGCTCGGTGGTCCGGATGCCAGCGGCAACCAGTGGAACGTGCCCGTCACCGATCTTGAGAGCCTGGTTACCCACCATCCTGGTGCGAACCATCGCGCCCGACTTGAAGAAGGCGTGCCGTTCCAGGCGGAAAACAGCGTGCGGCGCTCCTATGCCGTCGTCGGCGGTGAATTCCAGGAAGTACAGGTGCGCCGCACGGACCGTTATGGCTCCCTGGCCCCCGACCAGGTCCTGCTCATCAAGGACTTCATCCTCGACGACCCGACCGCGAGGGACAGCCGCCGCGTTGATGTGCCGGCACCGGTGGCGGGAATCATCGGGCGCGTGGACGCGCCCAATGGCGTGGTCGACATCCTCGATCCGGATGACCGGTCGCTGATCGCCCGCATCCGCCACCTCGGGCCGATCGCCGTGGAGGTCGACGACGCCGTGGCCTACGGTCAGTCCCTCGGTACCCAGAACAACATCGGGCTGCCGCGCAATGCGGGCAAGCACGTCCACATCGAAATGGACACGCGCCATTACGGCCGGTTCGACAATTACATCCGCGACCTGGTGGAGGGCCGCCTGCCGGTGCAGGCCGCGCACCGCGCGGGCGTGGAGCCGCGTGCGCCGGTCGAAGACGGCGTGCTGCGCGTCGGCGGGTCCGGCGAGCGCATCACCATGGTGCAGCGCGCCCTGCTGGCCGGTGACTACCGGGCCGTGGGCAGCTTGCCGGTCGAGATCGACGGGGTCTACCGGCTGTCGATGCAGGGCGCGGTGCTCGCCTTCCAGCTGGACCAGGGGCTGGAGCCGACGGCCGACATCGACCCTGGCACGTGGCGGGCGTCGCTTGACGTGGTGCTCGGCAGGCCGGTGCTGCCGTCGCCGGTCTTCGAGGAGGGCGGCCGGATGGACTCGCCGCGCGGTGGACTCCGGCTGCTGGAACAGATCCGCGGCCACATCAGGCGCCTGGAACCGGATCGCGGCGCCGGACCGGAGGCGGATGGCGAACTCGTGGCGCTCGCGCTTGCCGGCCGTGCAGCGGCGCAGCGGCTGACGTCCGCCGACCACGTCGTGTTTGCTTCGCCCGAAGGCGGGACAGCGGGGCCTTCGCGGGTGTTCGTTGTCCAGGGACGGCTGGACGACCCGGCGCAGCGTCGGGTGTCGATGGCCATCGAGGAGGCCCAGGCCGTGTCGCCACGCGAGTCGCTGCGTGCGCTCCAGGAGATGGGGCCGCACACCGCCGGGCCCGGACTCATGGCCCGGGCGCTGGCACCAGCGGAGCCCGGGCGCATGGCCCACGGAATCTGAGACGGGCTGCCGTGGACCGGATGGCCCACGGCGTGCGTGCGTGAAGCCGCCGCGCTGCGTCCATTTCGCGCGGCGCGGATGTCGGTCTACTTTTTGGAGACGTCCGGCAGATCCACCGGCACGCCCGATGCGTCGCAGCTGCCCGCGGCGCACAGCTGGCCGCGCAGCTTCGGCGCCGCCTGCACGATCACGTGGTAGATCACGTTCTGCTCCAGCGTGCCGCGGAAGGCGGCGCTGCCCGGGCCGCGCGCCCAGATGCCGACGTCGTCGCCGCCATGGGTTTCGGAGCCCAATGGCACCAGCGCTTCCTGCAGGTAGTCCGGATGCGCGGTATCGACGTCGCTCAGGTCGGGGCGGCCCACTGCCGGCTGCGCCTGTTCCAGGTCGTGGCCGTGGCGCTTCGGCCCGGCCGGCTGTTCGTTGCTGGCGCCCGCGTAGCCGGGGCCGTTGGCGTAGCTGAGCGTGGTGTAGGGCAGGCCGAGTGCGTCCAGGGCGGGGCCGTCGCCGTATTCGCGCACCTTGCCGAGGATCGGGTTGCCGCGGCGCGGGTAGCCGGAGAAGCTGAGCACGTGGGAATGATCGGCCGTGACCACGATCAGCGTGTCCTCGGCCGAGGTCATGTCCGACGCCGCCTGCACCGCGCGCGCCATGGCAGCGGTCTCGTCGAGCGCGCGGTAGGCGTTGCCTTCGTGGTTGGCGTGGTCGATGCGGGCGCCCTCGACCAGCAGCACGTAGCCCTGGTCGCGGCGCGACAGCGACTCGATCGCGAAGCGGGTCATGGCTTCGAGGTCGGGTTCGCCCTCAGCGCTGCGGTCGCGGTCGTGCTCGTACTGCATGTGGCTGGACTCGAACAGGCCGAGCACCGGCGATGCACCGCGCGCGGCTTCGAACTGGCCGCTCGTGTGCACGAAGGCGCCGTCGGGGTTTAGTTCCTGCCACTCGGCCACCAGGTTGCGACCGTCCCTGCGGCGACCGCGCACGCCCGGCATCACTTCTTCGGCCGGCAGGAACTCGCGCGCGCCGCCGGCCAGCACCACCTGCGGGCCGCCGGTGTCGCGCACGAAGTCGATGAACTGGCTGGCGATGTCGGTGCAGCCGGCCGCCTTCGCCGCGTCCGGGGTGGAGGCGTCGCTTTCCCAGTTGCGGTTGGGGACATGCGCGTACAGCGCCGCGGGCGTGGCGTGGGTCAGGCGCGCGGTGGTGACGATGCCCGTCGCCATGCCGGCATCGGCGGCGAGCGCCAGCCAGCTCTGCACGCGCTTGCCGCGGGACTCCGCGCAGTCGTCCATGGCGCCGGCGCTGACGCCGATCGCGCCGATGTGGCTCTTCACGCCCGAGGCCATCGCGGTCATGGTGCCGGCGGAATCCGGCGTCTGCGCGTTGGTGTTGTAGGTGCGCGAGAACGCGGTTGCCGGGAAATGCTCCCAGGACAGCAGGTTCTCCTCGCCGGAGCCGCCCTCGCGCTGGCCGGCGTAGATCCGCGCCGCGGCCACCGTGGTCAGGCTCATGCCGTCGCCGACGAACAGGATCACGTTCTTCGCGCGCCCGGCCATGGCGCCGTTGGCCGCCGCGTGCGCGGCACCGCTGCGATACCACCATTCCGCGGTCTCGCCTTCGGGGCGGCTGATCGCAGGCACGTCGACGTGGAACGACGCCGGCGTCGCGGCGCTGCTGGAGGTCGCGTGCGCGGCGCTGCCGCCGGCGGGCTGCGTCGCACAGGCGGTCGCGAGGCAGGCCGCCATCACGGTCAGCATGGCGGGCAGGCGGGTGCGGATCGAAGCCGGAGAGAAGGGGCGTGCGGTGCGGGTCATGAGGGTCCTGTGCGGTTCGGGCGGCCGATGGAAGGGACATTATGGCCGGCGGGCAGCGTCCCGGTGATGACACTCCGGCGTTCCGCCTCCGTCATCGCCGCCGGGAGGACCCATGGGCTAAGGTGCCTTACTGCAATTTCCGCTGGATGCCGATGAAGCACGTCAAGGCCTGGTTCAAGATCCCGTTCTGGCAGCGGGTGGCCGCCGGCTTCGTGCTCGGCGCGCTGGCGGGCTGGCTGCTCGGCCCGGCGGCGGAGACCTGGTTCGGCCCGCTGGGCACGGTCTACGTCAACCTGATCAAGATGATCGCCATCCCGCTGGTGTTCTTCGCCGTGGTCAGCGCCGTGGGTTCGCTGGCGGGGCAGCGCTCCATCGCCGCGCTGGCGGCGCGCACCTTCGCCTGGTTCGCGATCACCGCGGTGCTGGCGGTGGCGGTCGGGCTGACGTTCGGGCTGGTGCTCAAGCCCGGCGTCGGCGTCGATGCGGCCAGCCTGCAGGTGGCCGAGACCTACCAGCAGCGCGACGTGCCCGGTCCGCTGGACGTGCTGGTCAACATCGTCCCGGAAAACCCGTTCCGCGCCATGGCCGCGCTGGGCGCCGGGCGCACGGAGGACGGGCAGCGCGTCATCGTGCCAAGCAACTTCACCATCCTGCAGGTGATCTTCTTCGCCGGCCTGGTCGGCTTCGCCCTGGTCCGGCTGGGCGCGAAGGCGCTGCGCCTGCGCGCGCTGATGGACGAGTCGCGCGAGATGATGATCCAGGTCACCCGCTTCGTGCTCGAGGCCACGCCGCTGGGCACCTTCGGCCTGATCGCGGCGCTGGTGGGCAGCTATGGATTCGAGCAGCTGATCCCGCTGGGCAAGTTCGTCATCGCCCTGTACCTCGCCTGTGCCTTCCACATCCTGGTGGTCTACACCGGGCTGCTGCTGGCGCACGGACTGAACCCGCTGAAGTTCTTCCGCGGCGCGGCGCCGGCGATGCAGATCGGCTTCGTGGCGTCGTCGAGCTTCGCCGCGCTGCCGCTGTCGCTGACCTCGGCCACGCACAACCTCGGAGTGGACAAGGACTACGCCAGCTTCGCCGTGCCGCTCGGCGCGAGCATCAAGATGGACGGCTGCGGCGCGATCTATCCGGCGCTGGGCGCGGTGTTCATCGCCCAGTTCATGGGCATCGAGCTGTCGACGGGCCAGTACTTCCTGATCGCCCTGGCCTCGGTGCTGGGCAGCTTCGGCACCGCCGGCGTGCCGGGCACGGCGGTGATCATGGCCACGGTGGTGATCAGCGCCGCCGGCCTGCCGCTGGAGGCGATCGGCATCCTCTACGCGATCGACCGCATCCTCGACATGATGCGCACGATGACCAACGTGACCGGCCAGGTGCTGGTGCCGGTGCTGGTGGCGAAGGAGACCGGCCTGCTCGACCGCGCGGTGTACGAGCGCGCGTCGAGCAACGTCGGGGTCGAGGAAGGCGACCGGGCCGAAGAAGAAGCCGTCGATACAGGGCGCGCCGGCCAGCCATAGCGTGTGGCCGCCGCTGCCGCCGCGCCGGTTGCCGGCCTGCGCCTGGCCTGCTCCGCTCAGCGCCCGCCTTTGCTGCGCTCGGCCTCGAGCTGCTCCTCGAAGGCGCGCTCCGCGGTGTCGGCGTACTCGATGCAGCCCATCGGTTTGGAAGCCGCCGGATCGGCGAAATCGCGTCCGCTGGAGCCCGGGTGCGGGGTCAGCAGCAGGTCGCAGGGCAGGGCGCGGACCACGTCGAAGCTGCGGCGATAGTCCTCGATGATGCGCGGATAGCGCGGGTTCCCGAGCAACTGGTAGCCCGGCGCGCTCAGGCTGTCGGCATAGGCGATGCGGACTTCGCGGCCATCGTCGCGATCGGTCCAGGTCCAGGCGGTGCTGCCCGGCGTGTGTCCAGGCATGAAGTGTCCGGTGAAGCGCATGCCGCCGAGTTCGACGACTTCGCGGTCAAGCAGCAGGCGGTCGACCTGTACCGGTGGGAACGTGATGGCGTCGCCGAAGTGGATGTCGTCGCTGCCGCCGCGTGCCAGCAGCACCGCGGACTCGGCGTTCGCGGCCATGCGCGCACCGGTTTTCCGGCGGATCTCGGCGAGGGGGCCGGCGTGGTCGGCATGGGCCTGGCTGAGCAGGATCAGCTTGAGGTCGCCGGGCGCCACGCCCAGGTCGGCCATGTGTCGCAACAGCATGTTCGCCGCCTGCGGCATGCCGCCGTCGATCAGCACCGCGCCTGCCGGGGTCTTCACCAGGATCGCGCTCAGGTTGGCCGTTCCGATGTGCCAGGTGCTGTCGGCGATGCGCACCGGTGCGATGGGCTGGCGCCAGCTTTCGTGGACGGTGTAGGCCTCGAGCTGCGGCAGCGGCGGCTCCGCGGCCGCGACGGCCCGGGGCGACAGGAGGAGGGCCAGGACAAGGGCGGCGGGCAGGGTGCGAGGGAACATCGTTCACCGGTGCGGGGGCGGAAAGGCGGCAGTATCCACCGATGCCGGCCCTGCGTCGCGGGCATGACTTCCGGCCGGCTACCGGCCCGGGCATCCGCGGTATGTTCGCGATTCGTCCACAAGGGAGAGGGGGACAGATGAAACTGCCCAGGCACATCGCGTGGCTGTCGGCGCTGCTGATCGCGGCGCCGGCCTTCGCCGCCGACACCGACCGCTGGGATATCCCGGTGGCGACGAAGACCCTCGACAATGGTCTGACCGTGGTGGTCTCCGAGGACCGCAGCGCGCCGGTAGTGGGCGTCAGCGTGGTCTACGGCATCGGCATGCGGCTCGAGCCGCGCAACCGCACCGGCTTCGCGCACCTGTTCGAGCACCTGATGTTCGAGGGCTCGGCCAACGCGCCCGAGGGCGTGTTCGACCGCGTGATCACCGGCGGCGGCGGGCGCAACAACGGCTCGACCCGCGCCGACTTCACCAACTACATCGAGATCGCGCCCTCGTCGGCGATCGAGCCGATCCTGTGGCTCGAAGCCGACCGCATGCGCATGCTCGACTTCAGCGAGTCGACCTTGAAGAACCAGCAGGACGTGGTCAAGGAAGAGATCCGCAACAACGTGCAGAACCAGCCCTATGGCGGCTTCATGTGGATCGACATCGGCATGCATGCGTTCCAGAAGTGGGAGAACAACCACGACGGTTACGGCAGCTTCGAGGATCTTGAAAGCGCCAGCCTGGAAGACGTGAAGGCGTTCCACCGCGACTATTACGGCCCGAACAACGCGATCCTTTCGCTGGCCGGGGACATCTCGCCGGACGAAGGCTTCGCGCTTGCGGAGCAGTATTTCGGCGACATCGCGCGGCGCGAGACGCCTGCCGCACCCGACTTCAGCGAAGGCCTCAACACGCAGGAGACGCGCCTGCAGCAGGGCGACAAGCTGGCCCAGGTGCCGGCGATCGCCGTGGCCTGGAAGATGCCCGACCGCGGCAGCGCCGACCAGGCGCCGATGGCGGTGCTGGGCGCGCTGCTCGCCAACGGCGACGCCTCGCGCCTGTACCAGGGGCTGGTGAAGGGCCGGGAGCTGGCGCTCAACGTCGACTCGCTCTATGGCCTGACCAGCGAGTGGGAATATGACGGCCCGACGCTGTTCACCGTGTTCGCGCTGTACAAGCCCACCACCGATGCCGACGCCATGCTGGCCGCCATCGACGAGGAGATCGCGAAGGTGGTCGCCGACGGCGTCGACGACGCAACGCTGGCCCGGGTCAAGACCCGCATGCTGGCCGACTGGTACAACGGCCTGGAGTCCTTCCTCTCCCGCGCCGATGCCCTGGCCAAGCTGCAGCTGATGTGGGACGACGCCGAAGTCGTGAACCGGATTCCGGGCTGGATCGATGCCGTGACCTCGGCCGACGTGCAGCGCGCCGCGCGCACCTACCTGACGCGCGACAACCGCACCGTCATCGACCGCAAGCCGGAGGCGATGCTGCAGGCCGCCGCGGCCGCAACCAGCGACGTGGACGCCGCCGCGGTTGACGATGGCACCGACGCCGACGCCGCCACGCCTGCCACCAGCGGCCAGGACTGAGGAGACGCCCATGACCATCTTCTTCAAGCACACGCTGCTCGCCCTGGCCGTTTCCGCGCTGGCCTGCGGCGCCGCCGTCGCCGGCCCCGCCGCCGACCTTCCCAAGGACCTGCCGCCGTACGCGGCCGACAAGCCGCTCCCGGTGCCGGAGATTGCACGCAGGACGCTCGCCAACGGCCTCGAGGTCTGGGTGGTGCCGCGCGACGGCATCCCGCGCGTGGATTACGTGCTTGCGGTGCGCAATGCTGGCTACGTGGCCGATGCACCGGACGCGCCGGGCTTCGCTTCGCTGCTCGCCGCCCTGCTGCCCGAAGGCACCGCCGAGCGGGATTCACGCCAGATCGCCGAATTCGCGCAGGCCCAGGGCGGTGGCATCGGCGCCACCGTAAGCAGCGACGGCGCCATCGTGCATGCCAATGCGCTGGCGGCCAATGCCGGCCCGATGCTGTCCCTTCTGTCCGAGGTCGCGCGCACGCCGGCCTTCCCGGAGGGCGAGGTCAAGCTGGCGCAGGCCAATGCACTGCAGGCGCTGAAGGCGGCCGAGGCGCAGCCGGGGTTCCGCGCCACCCGCGCGCTGCTGTCGGCGGTCTACGGCGACCATCCCTATGCGCGCACGCAGCCGACCGAAGCCTCGATCACGGCCGTGACCCCCGAGGTGCTGCGCCGCGAGCACGCGCGGCGTTTCCATCCCGGGCGCAGCCTGCTGGTGGTTGCCGGCCGCGTCGAGGCCGACGAGGCGTTCCGCCTCGCCGAGGCGGCCTTTGGCGACTGGAAGGCGCAGGGATCGGCCGACGTCGCGGCCACGCCCGCCGCCCCGCGCCAGGCCGAGGCCCGGCGCCTGCTGCTGCAGCGCGATGGCAGCGTGCAGTCGACCCTGCGGCTGGCAAGTCCGGCGGTGCCGGCCAGCGACCCCGACGCGATTGCGCTGCAGCTCGCCGGCACCGTGCTCGGCGGCAGCTTCTCAAGCCGGGTGATGCAGAACCTGCGCGAGGAGAAGGGCTACACCTACGGCGCACGTGCCGGCGCCACGTCCTCGGCGCAGGGCGGCTACGTGGTCGGCTCCGCGGACGTTCGCAACGAGGTCACCGGCGCGTCGTTGACCGAGTTCTTCAGTGAGTACGCACGCCTCGGCGCCGAGCCGGTGCCGGCGACCGAGCTCGATGACACCAAGCGCTATGTCGCCGGCAGCTACCTGATCGGCAACCAGATGCAGGCATCGGTGGCGTCGTCGCTGGCCTCGAACTGGCTGGTCGGCCTGCCGCCGGACTACCTCGGCGAGTTCGTGCCCAGGGTGCGCGCGGTGACCGCCGGTCAGGTGCAGGCGATGGCGGCGAAGTACTTCGCGCCGGAGCGGCAGAGCATCATCGTGGTCGGCGATGGCGGCGCGATCGCCGGGCAGCTGGCCGAGTGGGGCGAGTTCACCAGGGTCGAATAGACCGGCAGCCGTCTTCCCCCGACTGCGGGGGAAGATGCCCGGCGGCCCGGCGGCGGTCGCGGGCCTAGGCCGGCGCCGTGGCAGGGCGGTTGAGCCACCAGGCGAACGCGGCCGCGGTGAAGAACATCAGCAGGCTGTACACCGCCGCGGGGATCGCCATCGCGGCCGTGCCGAGCACGTTGAGCGCGATGAAGATCGCCAGCGTGCCGTTGTGGATGCCGATCTCCATCGAGATCGCGATTGCCTGCGGGCGCGGCAGCTTCAGTGCCAGCGGCGCCGCATAGCCCGCGCCCAGGCTGGCCAGGTTGAACAGCAGGCAGGCCAAGCCAACCACGGCCACCGACGACAGCAGCACCTGCCAGGACTGCGCCACCGCCACCGCGACCAGCAGCGCCAGCACCACCACCGACAGCAGCCTCAGCGGCTTGGCCGAACTGGCCGCGAACCCCGGCGCGAACCGGCGCACGGCCATGCCCGCGGCGACCGGCAGCAGGATGATGACGCCGACTTCGACCACCTTCGCCACCGGCGGCGGGACGTACTGGCCGGCGCCCAGGAAATACTCCAGCGACAGGTTGAGGATCACCGGCAGGGTCAGCAGGCAGAGCAGGCTGTTGATCGCAGTCAGGGTGATGTTGAGCGCCACGTCGCCGCGGGCCAGGTGGCTGTAGATGTTGGCGGTGGCGCCGCCGGGTGAAGCCGCCAGCAGCATCAGCCCGACCGCGAGTTCCGGCCGCAGGCCGAAGCCCAGCGCCAGCCCGAAGGCTATCCAGGGCAGGACCAGGGTCTGCAGGGCCAGGCCGGTCAACACCGCCCCCGGATAGCGCGCCACGCGCCGGAAATCGTCGATGGTCAAGCCCATTCCGAGCCCGAGCATGATCACCCCCAGCGCCAGTGGCAGCAGGAGGTTGGTCAACAGCGTCGCCTGCATCGCGGTCCTTTATCGTGGTTTCGATGGCAGCGAGCTTCACCCGCGGCGCGGGGGCGTGCACGCCGCGCTGCAACGGGGCCCGGGCAGCGCAAGCAGGAAGGCCGCCCTGGGAAGGCGGCCTTCGGTCAAATCAGCATCGCGCCAGGCAGCGGCTCAGCTGTGCAGGCCGTCCACGCGGCGGGCCTGCAGGAACTTGCCGGCCCAGTAGCCGGTGTCCAGGCGCGACACCGTGACATCGCGGCCGGTGCGTGGCGCATGCACGAACTGGCCGTCGCCGACGTAGATGCCGACGTGGTCGACGCGCTTGCCGCGGCGGCCGAAGAACACCAGGTCGCCGGCGGCAAGCGCCGCGCGTTCCACCTTTTCGCCGTTGCCGGCCATCTCGCGCGAGACGCGCGGCAGTTCAATGCCCAGCGCGGTGCGGAACACATAGCCCACCAGGCCGCTGCAGTCGAAGCCGGAGTCCGGCGAGGTGCCGCCCCAGCGGTAGGGCGTGCCGAGCAGGCCCATGGCCCGCTGCAGCAGGACCTGGATGCGTCCAGCCGGCTGGGCGTCGGCACTGGACTCGCCGGCCTCGATCAGCTGCAGGACGTCGGCGGCGCTCAGCATGTCGCGGTTCGGCGCGACGGCGGTGCCCATCAGCGTCTGGCTGGCCGAGCCGGAAAGCATCTGGTCGGCGGAGTCGGCGCCCAGCGGGGCGGCGAATGCCGGGGCCGCGCAGAGCAGCAGGCCGCTGAAGAGGAGCGATCGCACCCGGAGGGTGGAGCGGCTGGAGAAGGCGATGCCTGGGAAAAATGTCACGCGGTCTTCACAAGTCGACAACAGCAGCGCGTGATGGTGCCGTAGAGACGGCGTGAACTTGTTACGATTTCATTATCAGGGCGTGAAGGTCGTGAGACGCATGTCCCCGATTCAGCGCAGGATGCGTTTTGCACCGCTGTAGTTGCGCCGCCAGTAACTTCCGTCGAGATGGTCCAGGCGGACCGTGCCGCCGGTGCTGGGGGCATGGACGAAGCGGCCTTCGCCGATGTAGATGCCGACGTGGGTGACGCTGCCGCCGCTGCCGAAGAACACCAGGTCGGAGGTCGCCAGCTTTTCCGGCTGGATCTTCGGCCCCTGGTAGGCGGCGAGGTCGCGCGAGGTGCGCGGCAGCTTCAGGTCCAGCATGTCCCGGTACACATAGTTGACCAGGCCCGAGCAGTCGAAGCCGCCCTCGGGCGTGTTGCCGCCGTAGCGATAGGGCGTGCCGACCAGGCTGATGGCGCGCATCAGCACCGCATTGGCCGCGGCCGGATCGGCCGGCGTGACCTGGGGCCATTCGCGTTCGGCGACGGCCGGAGCCCGGGCCGGCACCGGCGCGCGGACAGCGTCGCGGCCGCAGCCGGCGGCGAAGGCCACGGCCAGCAACACCGCGGCGGCGATTGGCGCGCGACGGCCGGTGTCTGGATAATGCGTGTCCTTGCCCATCGGCCGGCATCTTGGCCGAGCCCCCGCATTCCTACAAGCGGCCGCGTGCCGCGCTTCCGGACCCATTGCCCATGAAGATCGAAAAAGACCGCGTCGTCCGCTTCCACTACACCGTCTCGCAGAAGGGCGGCGAACCGGTGGAGACGTCGAAGGACCGCGACGAGCCGCTGGCGATCCTGCACGGCCACGGCAACATCATCCCGGGCCTTGAAAAGGCGATGGAAGGCCACGTCGCCGGCGACAGCTTCAGCGCCGACGTGCCCTGCGCCGAGGCCTATGGCGAGCGTCGCGAGGGCATGACCCAGCGCGTGCCGAAGAAGCACTTCAGCGGCCAGAAGCTCAGCGTCGGCGACCAGGTGGTGCTGAACACCAACTTCGGCCCGCGCGCGGTGACCATCCAGAAGGTCGGCATGAGCGTGGTTGACGTCGACCTCAACCATCCGATGGCCGGACAGGACCTGCACTTCGACGTCGAGATCGTCGACGTGCGCGAGGCGCAGCAGGTCGAGATCGAACACGGCCACGTGCACGGAGCCGGTGGCCATGACCATGGTGACGCGGCCGATCAGGACGAGGCTGCGGCCGAGGCCTCCGCCAGCGACGACGCCGCCGGCAAGGCCGGCTGAAGGCCGCCGGCCCGCTGGACTTCCGCATGGACGACCGCGTTGACGTGGTGGTGGTGGGTGGCGGCGTCATCGGCCTGTGCACCGCGCTGTGCCTGGTCGATGCCGGGCGCAGCGTTCGCGTGCTGGAAGCCAGGACCGTCGGCAGCGGCAGTTCGCACGGCAACTGCGGGACGCTGACGCCCAGCCACGCCGCGCCGCTGGCCGCACCCGGCGCCATCCTGCAGGCGCTGCGCTGGATGCTGACGCCCGATGCCCCGTTCTACGTGGCACCGCGGCTGGACCCCGGCCTGTGGCGCTGGCTGATGGGCTTTGCCAGGCGCTGCAACGCCCGCGACTGGCGCACGGCGCTGGTCGCGCGCGCGGCCATCCTCAACGATTCGATCACCGCCTATCCCGACTGGGTGGCGCGCCATGCACCCGGTGCGGAATACGCGGCGGAGGGCGTGGACTATCTGTTCCGAAGCGCGTCCGGCTTCGACGCGGCCGCGCGCGAGATCCCGCAGCTGGCCGAAGTCGGCATCGGCGCCGAGGTGATCGAGGGCGCCGACTACGAGCGTTCGGACCCGGCGCTGAAGCCCGGCATCCACGCCGTGATCCGCTTCCCCGGCGATGCCAGCCTGCGGCCGGACCGCTATGTCAACGGCCTGCTGCAATCGCTGCGGGCGCTTGGCGGCGTGGTCGAGGACGGCTGGGACGTGCAGGGCATCGACGAGGATGCCGACGGCGTGACCGTCCATGGCAGCCGTGGACGCGTGCAGGCGCGCGACGTGGTCATCGCCACCGGGGCCTGGTCGCCGACGCTGATGCGGTCGGCGGGCCTGGGCGCGCTGCCGGTCCAGCCCGGCAAGGGCTATTCGATCACCTACGACCGCCCGTCGCTGGTGCCGCGACGCGCACTGTCGCTGCACGAGCCCGGGGTCTGCGTCACCACCTGGGGCAGCGGATACCGGCTGGGCAGCACGATGGAATTCTCCGGCTACAGCACCGATCTCAACCGCCGGCGGCTCGATGCGCTCGAGCGCGGCGCGGCGCAGTTCCTGCACCAGCCCGTGGGCCCGGTGAAGCACGAGGAGTGGTACGGCTGGCGCCCGCTGAGCATCGACGACGTGCCGATCATCGGCCGCGTGCCGGGGCGCCGCCATGCCTGGATTGCGACCGGGCATGGCATGCTCGGGGTCAGCATGAGCCCCGCCACCGGACAACTTGTCGCCGACCTGGTCTGTGGCCGCGAGCCGCGGATCGACCCCGCGCCGTATTCGCCGGCGCGGTTCCGGTGAGCGCGGTCCGCGGCATCGAGGTCGACCTTGCCGTCGTCGGCGGCGGCTCCGGCGGGCTGGCGGCGGCCTTTCGCGCGGCCAGCCACGGCGCGCGCGTCGCCCTGCTCGAGCCGGGCGAACTTGGCGGCACCTGCGTCAACGTCGGCTGCGTGCCGAAGAAGGCGATGTGGCTGGCGGCCGACCTCGGCGCGCGCATCGGCATGGCCTCGGCGCTGGGCTTCCCGGTCGAACCGGCCTATCCGGACTGGGCGAAGCTGGTGGCCAGCCGCCAGCGCTACATCGCCAACATCCACGCCAGCTACCGCCGGCGCCTGGACGAGGCGGGCATCGTGCTGCTGCCCTCGCGCGGCCGGCTTGCCGGTGAAGGCTTCGTTGAATGCGCGGAGGGCACCCGGGTGCGTGCGGCGCATATCGTGATTGCCACCGGCGGCCGGCCGGTGCGGCCTGGCATTCCCGGCGCGGAGCTGGGAATCGATTCCGACGGCTTCTTCAAGCTGTCGGAGGCGCCGCGACGGGTAGCGATCATCGGCGGCGGCTACGTCGGCGTCGAACTGGCCGGGGTGATGCAGGCGCTGGGCAGCCACGTCGAACTGTTCGTGCGCGGCCAGGGCCTGCTCAAGGGCTTCGACCACGAGTTGATCGAGCGCCTGCAGGGCAACCTGCACCAGTCCGGCGTCGCCCTGCACCTGGCGTATTCGCTGGCCGCGCTGGAGGCCGGCGAGGCCGGCGGCGTGCGCCTGCGCGAGGAAGGCGGCGAGGCCGGCGAGCCGTTCGACGTGGTCATCCTCGCCACCGGGCGTGGTCCGAACACCGACGACCTCGGGCTGCATGCAGCCGGGGTTGCGACCGACGACCGCGGCTACATCAGGGTGGACGGGTTCCAGTCCACCGGCGCCGACGGGGTCTACGCGGTCGGCGACGTGACCGGCCGCCTGGCGCTGACGCCGGTGGCGATCGCCGAGGCGCGGCGGCTGATGGACCGCGTGTTCGGCGGTGAGCCGGACGCGCGCGTCGACCATGCCAACGTGCCCACCGTGGTGTTCTCGCATCCGCCGATCGGCATGATCGGCCTGACCGAGGCCGAAGCCCGCGAGCGCTTCGGCGGCGATGCGGTCAGCTGCCACCACACCACCTTCCGGCCGATGCTGCACGCCCTGGCCGACGTCCAGCAGCACAGCATGTTCAAGGCCGTCTGCGTGGGCGAAGAGAAGCGCGTGGTCGGCCTGCACCTGCTGGGCGAGGCCGCGGACGAGATCCTGCAGGGCTTCGCGGTGGCGGTGAAGATGGGCGCGACGCTGGCCGACTTCCACGCCACCGTCGCCATCCACCCGACCAGCGCCGAAGAGATCGTGCTGCTGCGCTGAGCGGTCCGCGTCGCCCGCCCGGCCCGTCGGTTACGATCGTGGGCATGGAGATATTCACCCTGCACAAAGGCAGCGCGCCGCTGCTCGTCAGCCTGCCGCACGACGGCACCCATGTCCCGCACGGCATCGCCGAGCGCCTGGCCGACAGTGCACGGGCGGTGCCCGACACCGACTGGCACGTGGCGCGCCTGTACGACTTCGCGCGCGACATGGGGGCGTCGATCCTGGTGCCCACGCACTCGCGCTATGTCGTCGACCTCAACCGCGGCGAGGAAGATACCTCGCTGTATCCGGGACAGAACACCACCGGCCTGTGCCCGGTGCGCCAGTTCGATGGCAGCGCCGTCTACCGCGTGGGGCAGGAGCCGACGCCCGACGAAGTGCGCGCGCGCGTGGACCTGTACTGGCGGCCCTACCACGCCGCCCTGCAGGCCGAGATCGAACGCCTGCGCGGCGAGCACGGCCGGGTCGTGCTGTGGGAAGGCCACTCGATCCGCGGCGAACTGCCGTGGTTGTTTCCCGGGCGCCTGCCCGACCTCAACCTCGGCACCGCGAGTGGCAGCAGCTGCTCGCCTGATCTGGCCGAACGCCTGGGCCTGGTGCTCACCGGCCAGGGGGATTACGACTGGGTCGCCAACGGCCGCTTCAAGGGCGGCCACATCACCCGCCACTACGGCCGCCCCGAACAGGGCGTGGAGGCGGTGCAGCTGGAGATCGCCCAGCGCGCCTACATGGACGAAGCCACGTTCGACTGGGATGCGGCGAAGGCCGGCGCCCTGCAGCCGGTGCTGCGCGCCCTGCTTGAAGCCACCCTCCCCCAGTAGGAGCAGCTATAGCTGCGACCGCAGCCCCCATCCGTGCCACCACAGCCCCATCCGTGCCACTACAGCTTCGACCACCTGCGCGCAATCGCAGCTATAGCTGCTCCTACAGCGCTGGCGGGCTCAGACCTCAAGCGTCGCCAGGTCGCCCTTGTCCTCAAGCCAGGCCTTGCGGTCCGACGCACGCTTCTTGGCCAGCAGCATGTCCATCAGCGAACGCGTCTGCTCGGCATCGTCGACGGTCAGCTGCACCAGGCGGCGGGTGTCGGGGTGGATGGTCGACTCGCGCAGCTGCGGCGGGTTCATCTCGCCCAGGCCCTTGAAGCGGGTGACGTTCACCGTGCCCTTGGGGCCCTTCTTCGATGCGCCCTCGCGCTCGATCTTTTCCAGCAGCAGGCGCTTCTCCTCCTCGTCCAGGGCATAGAACACCTGCTTGCCGATGTCGACGCGGTACAGCGGCGGCATCGCCACGAAGATGTGGCCGGCGCGCACCAGCGCCGGGAAGTGGCGCAGGAACAGCGCCGCCAGCAGGGTCGCGATGTGCAGGCCGTCGGAGTCGGCGTCGGCCAGGATCACGACCTTGCCGTAGCGCAGGCCGCTGATGTCGTCCTTGCCCGGATCGCAGCCGATGGCGATGGCGAGGTTGTGCACTTCCTCGCTGGCCAGGACGCTGGTCGACGCCACCTCCCAGGTGTTCAGGATCTTGCCGCGCAGCGGCAGGATCGCCTGGAAATCCTTGTCGCGGGCCTGCTTGGCGCTGCCGCCGGCGGAGTCGCCCTCGACCAGGAACAGCTCGGTGCGCGACAGGTCCTGGCTGATGCAGTCGGCCAGCTTGCCCGGCAGCGCGGGGCCCTGGGTGACCTTCTTGCGGACGATCTGCTTCTCGGTCTTCAGCCGCGCGCTGGCGCGGTCGATCGCCAGCTGGGCGATCTTTTCGCCCAGCTCGACGTGGCTGTTGAGCCAGAGGGTGAACGCGTCTTCGGCGGCGCCCTCGATGAAGCCCGCGGCCTGGCGCGAGCTCAGGCGCTCCTTGGTCTGGCCGCTGAACTGCGGATCGCTCATCTTCAGGCTGAGCACGAAGGCGACGCGGTCCCAGACGTCTTCGGGCGCGAGCTTCACCCCGCGTGGCAGCAGGCTGCGGAACTCGCAGAACCTGCGCAGGGCGTTGGTGAAGCCGGACCTCAATCCGTTGACGTGGGTGCCGTGCTGCGGCGTCGGGATCAGGTTGACGTAGCTTTCCTGCACCAGCTCGCCGTCGGGGATCCATGCCACGGCCCAGTCCACCATCTCGGTGTCCTTCTTCAGGCGGCCCAGGAACAGCTCCGGCGGCAGCGGCTCGCGGCCGGTGAGTTCGCCGGCCAGGTAATCGCGCAGGCCGTCGGCGTAGTGCCACTCGTCGCGCTCGCCGCTGGCCTCGTCGAACAGGGTCACGGTCAGGCCCGGGCACAGCACCGCTTTGGCGCGCAGCAGATGGCGCAGGGCGCGCAGGCCGAATTTCGGCGTGTCGAAATACTTCGGGTCAGGCCAGAAACGCAGCCTGGTCCCGGTGTTGCGCTTGCCCACGGTGCCGACGATGTCCAGGCCGCTGACCGGGTCGCCGTCGCGGAAGGACATCAGATACTCGTTGCCATCGCGCTTGATGTGGACTTCGACCAGGGTCGACAGCGCATTGACCACGCTCACGCCCACGCCGTGCAGGCCACCGGAAAACGCGTAGTTGCGGTTGCTGAACTTGCCGCCCGCATGCAGGCGCGTGAGGATCAGCTCGACGCCCGGCACCTTTTCCTCTGGATGGATGTCCACCGGCATGCCGCGGCCGTCGTCGGAGACCTCGCAGCTGCCGTCCCTGTGCATGGTCACCGCGATCGCGCGCGCGTGGCCGGCGAGGGCCTCGTCAACGGCGTTGTCGATGACCTCCTGCGCCAGGTGGTTGGGCCGGGTCGTGTCGGTGTACATGCCGGGCCGGCGCTTGACCGGGTCCAGGCCGGACAGGACTTCGATGTCGGCGGCGTCGTAGCGTGAATTCATCGCGGAAAGGGCAAGGCCGGAGAGCGGGGGAAGCCGACCAGAATGGCGGCGGGGCAGGGGCGGGTCAAGGCAGGTGTTGACGGGGGTCAATCCGGCTCCCGCGGTCGCGCGGGAGAATTGGCGCCCCCACCAGGAGACCGCCATGACCGCCGCGACCGACGCCTACGCCGACCTGCACCAGAGCTATGGCCGCTGCCTGCGCGACAAGGAGTTCATCGGCCGCTTCTACGACGTGTTCCTGGCCAGCAATCCCGATGTCCCCGCACTGTTCGCCCACACCGATTTCAACAAGCAGCGCATGGCCCTGCGCAAGGGCATCACCATGGCCATTTTCCACGCAGGCGGCAGCCGGGTCGTGGACCGCGGCATCGCGGAGATGGGTGCCGTCCACGCCCGCGACGGGCGCTGCCCGGTGCCGGCGGCGCTGTACCGGGACTGGATCGCCAGCCTGTTGCACGTGGTCGAAGAGACCGATCCCGAGGCCGATCCGGCGCTGATGGCGCGCTGGCGCGAGGCCATGGCCGTGGTGGTGGATACCTTCACCGCACGCGATGCCGGCCCCACTGGGGAGATGGCCGCCCGGGAAGGGGCCCGAGGCCTGTTCTCGCGCGTCATGCAGGGGCTGCGGCCGCGGCAGGGCTGAGCCGGGGGCGGCGATCGCGGCCATGGCCGCTCCCACAGAAGCAGAACACCCCGGCGCGCTGTCAAGGTCGCCCCTGCAACCGCCACCCGCTAGACTATGGCTTTCCTGCGGCAGCCTGATTCATGACTCCCCTGATTTTCGTCACCGGCGGCGTGGTGTCCTCGCTTGGCAAGGGCATTTCCGCGGCTTCGCTCGCGGCCATCCTCGAAGCCCGCGGCCTGCGGGTGACGATGATGAAGCTCGACCCCTACATCAACGTCGACCCCGGCACCATGAGCCCGTTCCAGCACGGCGAGGTCTACGTGACCGACGACGGCGCCGAGACCGACCTCGACCTGGGCCACTACGAGCGCTTCATCAACGTCCGCCTGTCGGGCAAGAACTCCATTACCACCGGCAAGATCTACGAGAACGTGATCCGCAAGGAGCGCCGCGGTGACTACCTGGGCGCGACCGTGCAGGTGATCCCGCACATCACCGACGAGATCAAGCGCTGCATCGACACCGCCACCCAGGGCTTCGACGTCGCCCTGGTCGAGATCGGCGGCACGGTGGGCGACATCGAATCGCTGCCGTTCCTCGAGGCCATCCGCCAGATCCGCACCGAGCGCGGCCCGGACAAGGCCATCTTCATGCACCTCACGCTGGTGCCGTATATCGCGGCGGCCGGCGAGCTCAAGACCAAGCCCACCCAGCATTCGGTGAAGGAATTGCGCTCGATCGGCATCCAGCCCGACGTGCTGCTGTGCCGCAGCGAGCAGCCGCTGCCCGACAGCGAGCGCCGCAAGATCGCCCTGTTCACCAACGTGTCCGAGAAGGCGGTGATCTCGATCGTCGACCTGGACAACATCTACAAAATTCCGGCCTGGCTGCAGAGCCAGGGCCTGGACGCCTTCGTGGTCGAGCGCCTGCGCCTGGCCGACAAGGCCGCGCCGGTGGCCGACCTGTCCGAATGGGCGTCGGTGGTCGACGCCACCCAGAACCCGATCGACGAGGTCACCATCGCCGTTGTCGGCAAGTACGTCGACCACAAGGACGCCTACAAGTCGGTGGCCGAGGCCCTGCGCCACGGCGGCATCCGCCAGCGCACCCGGGTGAACCTGAAGTGGGTGGAATCGCAGGACATCGAGCGCGACGGCGCCGCGGCCGCGCTGGCCGGCGTCGATGGCGTGCTGGTGCCCGGTGGCTTCGGCGACCGCGGCTTCGACGGCAAGGTGCTGACTTCGAAGCATGCGCGCGAAACCGGCCTGCCGTACTTCGGCATCTGCTACGGCATGCAGGCGGCCGTGGTCGACGTGGCACGCCATCTGGCCGGGCTGGACGGCGCCAACAGCACCGAGAACGACCGCCAGACCCCGCACCCGGTGATCGGCCTGATCACCGAATGGCGCACCAAGACCGGCGAAGTGGAACGTCGCGGCGAGGACAGCGACCTGGGCGGCACCATGCGCCTGGGCCTGCAGGAGCAGCGACTGAATCCGGGTACGAAGGCGCGCGCGCTGTACGGCAAGGACGTGGTTGCAGAGCGCCACCGCCATCGCTACGAATTCAACAACCGCTACCGCACCCAGCTTGAAGACGCGGGCCTTGTGATCAGCGCCAAGTCGATGGACGACCTGCTGGTGGAGATGGTCGAGCTGGCCGACCACCCGTGGTTCATCGCCTGCCAGGCGCACCCCGAGTTCCTGTCCACCCCCCGCGGCGGCCACCCGCTGTTCATCGGCTTCGTCCGCGCCGCGCGCGAGCGCAAGGCGGGTGGGAAGCTGCTGAAAGAAGCAACGGTATGAGCAAATCCGTGGCAAAAAAGGGCTCTTCTATGAACCTCTGTGGATTCAAGGTCGGCCTCGACCAGCCGTTTTTCCTGATCGCCGGCCCCTGCGTGATCGAGAGCGAGCAGCTTCAGCTTGATGTGGCGGGGCAGCTGAAGGAGATCACTTCGGCGCTCGGCATCAACTTCATCTTCAAGTCGAGCTTCGACAAGGCCAACCGCACCTCGGGAACCGCGTTCCGCGGGCCGGGCATGGAGGAGGGCCTGCGCGTGCTGGGCGAGGTGAAGCGGCAGATCGGCGTGCCGGTGCTGACCGACGTACACGAATACACGCCGATGGACGAGGTCGCGAGCGTCGTGGACGTACTGCAGACGCCGGCCTTCCTGGTGCGCCAGACCGACTTCATCACCAAAGTCTGTGCCGCGGGCAAGCCGGTGAACATCAAGAAGGGCCAGTTCCTGTCGCCCTGGGACATGAAGCCCGTGGTCGAAAAGGCCAAGGCCACCGGCAACCAGGACATCATGGTCTGCGAGCGCGGCGCCAGCTTCGGCTACAACAACCTGGTCAGTGACATGCGCTCGCTTGCGGTGATGCGCGACACCGGCTGCCCCGTGGTCTTCGACGCCACGCATTCGGTGCAGCTGCCGGGCGGGCAGGGCACCTCCAGCGGCGGCCAGCGCGAGTTCGTGCCGGTCCTTGCCCGCGCCGCGATTGCCGTGGGCGTGTCCGGCGTCTTCATGGAAACCCACCCCGACCCCGCCAAGGCGCTGAGCGACGGCCCGAACGCCTGGCCGCTGGATAGGATGCGTGCCCTGCTGGAAACCATGCTGGAGCTCGACGCAGTGACCAAGCGTGGAGGCTTTCTCGAGAACGAGGTTTGATTTTTTGGCCATTGATGACACGGATTGCCCGGATAAACGCGGATAGAGCAAGACATCTTTCCTGTAGGAGCAGCTATAGCTGCGACCCCCGGAATGGCCGAATCTTCAGGTCGCAGCTATAGCTGCGACCCCCGGAATGGCCGAATCTGCAGGTCGCAGCTTTAGCTGCTCCTACATGGAAGAGAGAGGCTTACACAAAAGGCTGTTGGCTTCATCCGTGTAAATCCGTGAAAAATCCGCGTAAATCCGTGGCAAAAACGCTCTTCCCGCAATCCCACACCCACACACACAAAGCGACACAGCGAGCCCATGACCAATATCTCCAGGATCCACGCCCGTGAAATCCTCGACAGCCGCGGCAATCCCACGCTCGAAGCCGAGGTGACCCTCGCCGATGGCGCGTTCGGCCGCGCGATGGTGCCCTCGGGCGCCTCGACCGGTGCCCGCGAAGCCGTGGAGCTGCGCGATGGCGACAAGACGCGCTACCTGGGCAAGGGCGTGATGCAGGCGGTGGCCAACGTCAACGGGACCATTGCCGACGCGCTCAAGGACTTCGACGCCGCCGACCAGGCCGGCCTCGACAAGCGCCTGATCGATCTTGACGGCACCGACAACAAGGGCCGCCTGGGCGCGAATGCGCTGCTGGGTGTGTCCATGGCCGCGGCGCACGCGGTGGCGGCGTCCCGCCGCATCCCGCTGTGGCAGCTGCTGGCCGACGACCGCGCCCCGGTGCTGCCGGTGCCGATGATGAACATCATCAACGGCGGCGCGCACGCCGACAACAACGTCGACCTGCAGGAGTTCATGATCCTGCCGGTGGGCTTCGACTCGTTTTCCGAAAGCCTGCGCGCCGGCACCGAGATCTTCCACGCGCTGAAGTCGGTGCTGAAGGGTCACGGCCTGTCGACTGCCGTCGGCGACGAAGGCGGCTTCGCCCCCGACCTGCGCAGTAATGTCGAGGCGCTCGACACCATCCTCGAAGCCATCGGCAAGGCCGGCTATCGCGCCGGCGACGACGTGCTGCTGGGCCTGGACGTTGCTTCCAGCGAGTTCTACGACAACGGCAAGTACCACCTGGTCGGTGAGGGCAAGCGCCTGACCGGCGAGCAGTTCACCGACTTCCTCGCCTCCTGGTGCGACCAGTACCCGATCATCACCGTCGAGGACGGCATGGCCGAGGCCGATTGGGACAGCTGGAAGCTTTTGACGCAGCGCCTGGGCGATCGCGTGCAGCTGGTCGGCGACGACCTGTTCGTGACCAATCCGGCGATCTTCCGCGAGGGCATCGACAGCGGCACCGCCAACGCGATCCTGATCAAGGTCAACCAGATCGGCACGCTCACCGAGACCCTGGAAGCGATCGCCATGGCCGACGCCGCCGGCTACGCCGCGGTGGTCTCGCACCGCTCGGGCGAGACCGAGGACACCACCATCGCCGATATCGCGGTCGCGACCACGGCCACCCAGATCAAGACCGGCTCGCTGTGCCGCAGCGACCGCGTGGCGAAGTACAACCAGCTGCTGCGCATCGAAGAGTCGCTTGGCGCGAAGGCGCGCTTCGCCGGCCGCGACGCCTTCGTTTCGCTGAAGCGCTGACGCGACCGCCATGCGCACGCTGCGGATCGTGCTGGTGGTGCTGGTCGCGCTGCTGGCGTGGCTGCAGTACCGGCTGTGGTT
Source organism: Luteimonas changyuni (assembly GCF_039548395.1). Classification (NCBI taxonomy): domain Bacteria; kingdom Pseudomonadati; phylum Pseudomonadota; class Gammaproteobacteria; order Lysobacterales; family Lysobacteraceae; genus Luteimonas; species Luteimonas changyuni. The sequence goes on along the minus strand of NZ_JBCLUZ010000002.1, from coordinate 45,376 downwards.
CGGCAATGGCGGCAACCAGGAGGTTGCCGACCTGCAGGCCCGGGTCGAGCAGCAGGCGCGGCAGAACGACGGCCTGCGCGACCGCAACGCCGCGCTCGCCGCCGAGGTCGCCGACCTCAAGTCGGGCGAGGCGGCGATCGAAGAGCGCGCGCGTGCCGAGCTGGGCATGATCCGGCCGGGCGAGACCTTCTATCGCGTGGTCGATCACGCACAGCCGGCGGCAACGACGGCGGACACAGAGGACGAGACGCCGTGAGCTGGACCGTTCCCGGCAACGAGAGGGGCGCGCGGTGACCTGGGTCGTGGTTCCCGCCGCGGGTCGTGGCGCCCGCTTCGGCGGCGAGGTGCCAAAGCAATACCTCGAGGTCGCGGGCGAGCCGCTGCTCGCGCACAGCCTGCGCGCGCTGTTCGCACACCCGGGCGTCCAAGGCGCCGTGGTGTCACTGGCCGAAGGCGATTCCCGCTGGCAGGGATGGAGCGACGGCAGCGGCCGGCCCGTGATCGCCTGCACCGGCGGCAGTACCCGTGCGGAATCGGTGCTGGCCGGCCTGGCTGCTTTGCCCGACGACGTGCGCGCCGACGCCTTCGTGCTGGTGCACGACGCGGCGCGCCCCAACCTGCGCTTGACCGACCTCGCCGCGCTGCTGGAGCGCGGTCGCGAGGATCCGGTCGGCGCCATCCTCGCCACGCCCGTGCGCGACACGTTGAAGCGTGCCGGCGACGACGGTGGCATCGACGGTACCGAGCCGCGCGAGCGCCTGTGGCGCGCGCAGACGCCGCAACTGTTCCGCCGCCTGCAGCTGCGCCGCGCGCTGGAAGCCGCGGCCACGGACGGCGTCGAGGTTACCGACGAGGCCATGGCCATGGAGCGCCTGGGCGCGCGCCCGCTGCTGGTCGAGGGAGCCGAGGACAACATCAAGGTGACAACGCCGGCGGACTTGGCGTATTTCGAGTTTCTTCTGGGGCGTTCTGCTGCGTGATCGTCGAGGAAGCCCCATCTCGGACTCTCGGTGGGCTTGTGTCCTTCGGTCGGACCTGAGCAGAAACCGCTGGGTAGTTACATTCTGTCGAAGTGGCTATAGATGTCGTGCCGCATGCAATAGACGCTTGAAGCATTGGCAACAACGCACCTTCTGTCATCAGGGTCCGTGGCATTGATCGGGTTATTGCCCGCGTAGCTATAGCGATTGAAAAGAGCAACCGGACTCTCCAGCGCGCTTGCCGGATCGACGCTCAGTAATCTCCCGATCCCCGGATCGTAATAGCGCTGAATGCTCTGACCCGACACCGGCTCCGCTGATTATTGCGACCAGCACATGCATTCGCGCCTACGAGTACTGGTTGTTTCTGGCGCCAGCAATGGACTTGCGCTAGCTGACCCAATGCGGACGCTATACCGAGCTGACCGGGCCACCTCCACATGCCGCCGAAACTCGGTGCCCGCGAATCCGACACAGCTACGGCTGGTGTGTCTGGCAGCATACGGCGCCAATACTTCCTATCTTGGAAGGTCACGCCGGGAGGGAGCCGGCCGGAAGTCTCGCACCCGAATCGTGTGCTCAAACTGCTGGGGAGTCTTGCCGGCCTCGTAAATACCGTCAACTTGAATTCGAACATCTTCGGGTGCCTTTCCCACATGCAAATGTCCGAACGATATCAATCTTGCTACGGCGCCATTTGAAATCGAGGTCTCTTCTGTCTCGAAATTTATGATTGGATGACGGGTGCCGCAGTCCAGCAAGTACATTCCTTCCATTATGACGCTAAGGCAAGCATCCACCCGCACGAACTTACCATCGTAGGCCTCAGAATCAAGATAGATCTTCTCCAGCGGCACGCGCACAGGCTCAACGATTCCCGGATGTGCGATCACACAGCCAGAGAGAGCCACAAGAATCGAAAGTGCGATGAATGGACGACTACGGACCACACCCGCCATTAGGGGGAGCGCATGCCCAGTCGACGGATCGTTGCATCTGATCATTGATCTTGTCCCATCGGATGCCACCATTGATATCGAAAAGTTGGAAAGGTTCATTTCGACCGAGCGCCTGGAACATTTGAGCCTGAGACGTAGAGGCTCGGTGTTCCGTGATTTCAAGTGCCGCCCGGCTCCTCGAGTTGATCCGAGATGAGAGATCCGGATCCGACCTGTGGTCGAACCCGTGTGACCCTTCGTGCATTGCAGCGCTTGCCAGCTTGTCGCCGCCCGTCAACTTATCGAAATTTAGGCCGATATGGATACTCTTTCCACCATCCGAAGTTGCTTCACCAAGATTCCTCTGGTCACTGAGCTTGTCTGATATGACAACACCGTTCGCATCCCCAGGTTTTCCTAGCATCTCACTCACCTGCCGGATCCGCGAGCCTTCCTTGGCACCATTCGCTGCTTCATGGATCAGCCCTACAGCCTTTTCGACTCGCGCGCACTGACCTTTACCGGAAGCCGTGCACACATATCTTCCATCCGGATCTATGAATCTGTAAGGGTTGTTGTTGCCGTACCAATAGCGATTGAAGTTACTCCCCGGCATTGAGTACGCCGTCACCGGATCCACGGACAAGAACCTCCCGATCTCCGGATCGTAATAGCGCTGCTGCATGTACACCAACCCCGTCGCGGCATCCTCCACGTGGCCCGTATAGCCTGTCCCATCGTGCATCGGCCGGTTCAGCACTTGGCCGTACGGCTCGTACTCCGTCTCCTCCACCATACTGCGGTCTTGCCGCGTCACTACCACGGGGCTTCCCAGCGCGTCGGTGTGCTGGTACTTCACCACCGTTCCGCCGACGCCGCTTGCCGGTCGCTCGTGACTGGCGATGAGGGTGCCGCCCAGGTAGACGTGGTCGGTCTGCAACAGCGTCCGGTCGCTCTTCTGGTACAGCAGTTTGCCGTCCAGCCCGTACTGCGACAGCACCGTTCCCTGCACAAATTGCATCGCCAACACCCGTCGTCCATGGCCGTCGTAGCGGTAGCGTTCCACTCCATCCACTTCGCGGAGGCGGTTGCCGAAGTCGAAGCGATAGCCCTGGCTGCCACGGCTGGCCACGTTGCCCTGCACGTCATAACCAAGACTGGTCACTATCGTCCCGCCGCAGCCCCCGCTCCTGATGCTCGTCAGCCGGCGATTGGTGGCGTAGCAGTAATCGTGGCTGCGGCCCTGGGCGCCGCCAATGGTCACTTTCCGGAGGTCATCGAGCACGTTATAGGTGTAGTTGGCCCCTGTGCTGCCGTACATCTGCGAAGTAACCTTCGGGAGGCGGTCCAGGTTGTCGTACACCATCGTTCGTGAGCGTCGGCCGGCTTTGCCGGTGCGGTCATCGAAAATGGACAGCACGTTTCCATGGCCGTCGTAGTCGTACTGGTCGTCCAGGAACTCCGTGCTGCCGTACTTCGTGATCTGGTTGCCGTAGAAGAATTCCGCCACGGCGCCATTGGGGTGGTACTTGATGCCGCTGGCATAGGCCTGCGCGCCGCCAGATATCGACGTCGGCTGGCCGAGTGCGTTGACCGCGCTGGTGACGGTGTGCCCGCTCGGGTAGGTGGGCATGGCTGGCGGTGAATCCCCAAACCGGAGGTGCCAGCAGAGTCGCACCTCCGGATTGCAGTCATAATTACACCTCCCCAGCTCTCCGTGCACCTCATGACCATCCGCATCGGCCACGGCTACGACGTCCACGCTTTCGGCGAGGGCGACCACGTCATGCTCGGCGGCGTGCGCGTGCCCCACGGGCGCGGGCTTGTCGCGCACAGCGACGGCGACGTGATCCTGCATGCGCTGTGCGACGCGATCCTCGGCGCGCTGGCGCTGGGCGACATCGGCGTGCACTTCCCGCCCTCGGACGAGCGCTGGAAGGGCGCTGACAGCCGTGCGCTGCTGCGCCACTGCGTGGCCCTGGCCGCGGAGCGCGGCTGGAAGATCGGCAATGTCGACGCCACGGTGATCTGCGAGCGGCCGAAGATCGGCCCGCACGCGCAGGCGATGCGGGAGGCGATCGCCGCCGACTTCGGCGTCGCGCTCGATGCGGTCAGCGTCAAGGCCACCACCAGCGAGCGCCTGGGTTTCGTCGGGCGCGAGGAGGGGATCGCGGCGCAGGCCGTGTGCCTGCTCGTGGCGGCTTGAGGCCATGACTTCGGGCGTGCGGCTGAGCCCGGGACTGCGGCATTGAACGTGCCGCCACCGCGCGCCCACGGCGCGCCGGTGCTTGCCGCGCGGATCCGCGTTGCGCCGGAAGACTTCGACGTCACCGAACTCGATGGCTTCGAGGCCAGCGGTACCGGCGAACACCTGATGCTGACGATCGAAAAGCGCGGCATGAACACCGCCTTCGTCGCCCGCCTGCTGGCGGAATGGGCCGGCGTGGATGAGCGCGCGATCGGCTACGCCGGTCTCAAGGATCGCCACGCGCTGACCCGCCAGCGTTTCAGCGTGCACCTGCCGGGACGCGCGACGCCCGACGTCGCCGCGCTCGAGCGCGACGATCCCGCCGCCAGGCAGTCGCTGCGGGTGATCGGCCAGGCGCGGCACGCGCGCAAGCTGCCGCGCGGTGCGCTTGCGGGCAACCGCTTCGTGCTGGTGCTGCGCGAGCTGGAGGGCGATGCCGCGGCGGTCGATGCGCGCCTGCAGGCCATCGCTGCGCGCGGCGTGCCCAATTACTTCGGGGCGCAGCGCTTCGGCCGCGGCGGCGCCAACGTCGACAAGGCCCGGCGCATGTTCGCCGGCCAGCGCGTGCGTCGCGACGAGCGCGCGATGCTGCTGTCGGCGGCGCGCTCGGCGCTGTTCAACCGGGTGCTGGCCGCGCGCGTGGCCGATGGAAGCTGGGACCGCGGCCTTGAAGGCGAGGCCTGGATGCTTGATGGCAGCCGCAGCGTGTTCGGGCCGGAACCCTTCAGCGATGCGCTGGCGGAACGGCTGGCGGCCTTCGACATCCACCCCGCCGCACCGCTCTGGGGGCGCGGCGAACTCCGCAGCACCGACGATGCGCGCGCGCTTGAGCTCGCCGCACTCGCCGATGACGACAGCCTTGCGCTCCGCGCAGGCCTTGAAGCCGCGGGCCTGAAGCAGGAGCGCCGCGCGACCCGACTGCGTCCCGACGGACTGGCCTGGCGCTGGCTGGACGATGGCGCGCTGGAACTTGCCTTCGCGCTGCCGCCCGGGACCTATGCCACCTCGGTACTGGCCGAGCTGGGCGAGGTCGTCGACGCGGGCGCCCACTCCGGCGCTTGACGGGCGTAGCCGTCAGCGCCGGTCCAGCAGCACCAGCACCGCGCCGGTCCCGCCCTGGGCGGCGGGCGCGGAATGGAAGGCCAGTACGTCGGCGCGCTGGCGCAGGATGCGATCGACCACGTTCTTCAGCACCGGCAGGCTGTCGTCGGAGTTGATGCCCTTGCCGTGGACCACGCGCACGCAGCCGTGGCCGGCGTCGCGCGCTTCGAGGATGAAGCGGCGCAGCAGGACCTCGGCGGTCGCGGCATCGGCATGGTGCAGGTCCAGTTCGTCCTGGGCGGCATAGAGCCCCTGTGACAGGCGCTTGAGCGTGCGTGCGGGAATCTGTTCGCGCCGGTGCGAGAGTACGTCGCCGCGCTCGATCGAGAACGCGTCCCCGCGGCCAAGCCGGAACTCCTCGCGCGCCTGGGCTTCGTCACGCTCGCGCATGCGTGCCCTCGGGCGCGGTCGCGGGCGTTCGGGCGGCGCCGGCGCGGCGGGCAGTTCGCGCACCGGACCGACGGCGGCGCGGAACAGCGCCGCGTCGTCATCGTCGTCGTGTTTTTCGTCGGTTCCCGCCATCGCGCAAGCCTAGCGCGCGGGACCGGCCGCGTCGCCTTCCGCTATCATGAAGGCAATGAAAATCCTCGTTAGCAATGACGACGGCGTCGACGCCCCCGGCATCCGCGCCCTCGCCGCAGGCCTGCGCGCCGCGGGCCACGATGTCACCGTCGTCGCCCCCGACCGCGACCGCTCGGGCGCCAGCAATTCGCTGACCCTGGACCTGCCGCTGCAGGCCGTGCAGCTGGACGCGTCCACCTGGCGCATCCACGGCACGCCGACCGACTGCGTGCACGTGGCGATCACCGGCATGCTCGAGGACGAGCCCGACATCGTGGTCTCGGGCATCAACGACACCGCCAACCTCGGCGATGACGTGATCTATTCCGGCACCGTGGCCGCGGCGATGGAAGGCCGCTTCCTCGGCCTGCCCGCGGTGGCGGTGTCGCTGGTCACCGGCGGCAGGCCCGGGCAGCACTACGAAACCGCGGCGCGCGCGGCGGTCGAGATCGTGGCGCGGCTGAAGGCCGACCCGCTGCCGGCCGACACCATCCTCAACGTCAACGTGCCCGACCTGCCCTGGGCCGAGATCGAGGGCTTCGAAGTCACGCGCCTGGGCAACCGCCATCGCGCCGAAGCCTGCATCCCGGCGCAGGACCCGCGCGGCCGCCATTTCTGGTGGATCGGCGGCGCCGGCAAGGAGCAGGACTCCGGTCCCGGCACCGACTTCCACGCCGTGCGCACGAAGCACATCGCGATCACCCCGATCCAGGTCGACCTGACCCGCTACCAGGCGCTGGAGCAGGTGGCCGCGTGGGTCGGCGGGCTGGAACAGGCCCTGGGCAACGGAGCCGGGGCGTGACCCCGCGGCTGCGCCTGCAGCCCGAAGCGCTGGGCATGGGCATGACGTCCCAGCGCGTGCGCGACCGCCTGATCGAGCGCCTGCGCGACAACGGCATCGCCGACGAGCGTGTGCTCAACGCCATCCGCACCGTGCCGCGGCACCTGTTCATCGACGAGGCGCTGGCCACCCGCGCCTACGAGGACACGGCGCTGCCGATCGGCCACGGCCAGACCATCTCCCAGCCCTGGGTGGTGGCACGGATGACCGAAGCCCTGTTCGCCGACGGCGCGCATCCCGAGCGCGTGCTCGAAGTCGGCACCGGCTCGGGCTACCAGGCCGCGATCCTCGGCGCGCTCGGCCTGAAGGTCTACACCGTGGAGCGCATCGGCGACCTGCTGCGGGTGGCGCGCAAGCGCTTCCGCTCGCTGGGGCTGAACGTGCGCAGCAAGCATGACGATGGCCGCGTCGGCTGGCCGGAGGAGGCGCCGTTCGACGGCATCCTGGTCACCGCCGGCGCGCCGGCCCTGGTCGATGCGCTGACCGCGCAGCTCGCGCCCGGCGGCGTGCTGGTGGCGCCGGTCGGCGCCGGCGGCGCGCAGTCGCTGCTGCGCCTGCGCAAGGATGCCGACGGCCGCATCACCCAGGACACGCTGGCGAGCGTCGCCTTCGTGCCGCTGCTGTCCGGCCTGGTGGACTGACCCGCATGGCTGATCCGATGCAGGATTCCAGGCGCGCGCCTGACCCCGCCGGCGACACCGCCGGCGACGGATCCCTCCGCACCCAGCTCGAAGGGATCATCGCCAGGCTGCCCAGCGGTTCGATGACCCTGGGCGAGCTGCTTGCCGTGATCGGCGACGAGGGCCTGCTGGTGCTCTCGATCCTCTTGACCCTGGTGTTCCTGATCCCGGTGTCGATCCCCGGCGTGAGCACGGTGTTCGGCGCCGCGATCCTGCTGGTCGGCCTCAGCCGCGTGTCCGGTCGCCCGCTGTGGGTGCCGCGCAAGCTGGCCGAGCGCTCGCTGCCCGCCGACCGCCTGCGCCCCGCGCTCACCGGCGGCATGTCCTGGGTGCGCCGGCTTGAGCGCATCAGCCGCCCGCACCGCATGGCCGGCGTGGTCGACGGACGTGCGCAGCAGCTGTTCAACAACCTGGCCTTCATCTTCGCCGCGCTGCTGCTGATGGCGCCGTTCGGATTCGTCCCGTTCAGCAACACCATCCCGGCGATCGCACTGCTGCTTTACGCTGTCGGCTTCATCCAGCGTGATGGCGGCGCGGTGCTTCTCGGCCATCTCGCCACCATCGGTACGGTGGTCTACTTCAGCGTGCTGATCGGTGGCGGTGGATTCGCACTGCAGCACATGTGGCAGCGTTTCGCCGGTTGACCCGCACCGCCACGCCCAACCCGGAGCTTCCCCCGCGCATGCCCCCGATCCGTCGACTCGCCCGCATCGCCCTGGTTCCCGCCATCGCCGCGCTGCTGGCGCTTTCCGGCTGCGGCACGAGCAAGGTGGTCCGCGAGGGCGGCAGCGCCGGCACGCGCAGCTCCACGCCCAGGCCGGGCCAGACGGTCACCGTGCGCCGGGGCGACAACCTTTATCGCCTGGCCACCAACAACGGCATCAGCGCGCTGGACCTGGCGATGTGGAACGGCATCGCGGCGCCGTACACCATCTATCCGGGGCAGACCCTGCGCCTGTACCCCTCCGCGGGCACGCGCACGTCCACAGCCGCCAGAGGCCGGGCGAGCGGGACCTCGCGCCCGGTCACCGACAGCCGCGGCAGGACCGTGCAGCCCACGCAGGCACCGCCGCAGCCCACCGGTGCCGCACCGCTCAAGAGCGCCGTGGCCTGGCGCTGGCCGGCCGAGGGCCAGCTGGTCAGCCGTTTCACCGAGGGTGACCCGACCCGCCAGGGCATCGGCGTGGCCGGCTCGGCCGGGCACGCGGTGCGCGCGGCCGGCGATGGCGTGATCGTGTATTCGGGGTCGGGCCTGGTCGGCTACGGCGAGCTGATCATCATCAAGCACGACGAGCAGTGGCTGTCGGCCTATGGCCACAACCGCAAGCGCCTGGTGGGCGAGGGCGATCGCGTGAAAGCGGGGCAGCAGATCGCGGAAATGGGCCGCACCGGCGCCGACCGCGACATGCTGCACTTCGAGATCCGCTACAACGGCAAGCCGGTCGACCCGCTGCGCTACCTGCCGCAGCGCTGAGCGCCATACCCGAGCCGCCGTAGACCACCTGTAGGAGCAGCTATAGCTGCGACCACCGCCAGGCTCGCGCCTGAGCCGCCGGCACGTCCCGGCTCAGTCGCCGGAGAGGAGGAACCCCGCCACCACGCGCCGGCCCTCGCTGGCCAGCACGTTGAAGGTGCGCGCGGCGGCGGCGTTGTTCATCGCCTCCAGGCCGACGCCGCGGGCCAGGCACGCCGCCAGGGTGCGCGGGGGCGGGAATCCCTGGCTGTCGCCGGTGCCGATCACCAGCACTTCGGGCTCAAGCGCGAGCAGCGGCTCGAGGTCTTCCGGCGTGAGTGCGGCAACCGCGGTGGCCGCCCAGTCCTCGATCAGGCGATCCGGGGCCAGGATGAAGCTGGCCTGCAGCTGGCGGTCGTTGACCAGCGCCGAGCGGCCGTTGGCGGCGCGCAGCACGTAGTCGTAATCGGGGCGTTCCTGGACGAGATCCATGGCGAAGCGGTCGTCAGGCCCGCGGCAGCACGATCTGGCGCTTCTCGCTGTTGGCCCGGTACAGCACCGCCACGTGGCCGATGCGCTGCACCAGCGTGGCGCCGGCACGCGCGGCCAGGGCGTCGATCAGCGCGTCGCGCTCCTCGCGGTCGGCGGCGGCCACCTTCACCTTGATCAGCTCGTGGTGTTCCAGCGCGCCGGCAACCTCGGCGACCACCGAGTCGGTCAGGCCCTTGCCCCCCAGCTGCAGCATCGCCTTGAGTCCGTGGGCCTGGCCGCGCAGGAAGCGGATCTGGGCGGAAGTAAGGTCGACGGTCATGGGGGTGGCGGTCATGTTCGGAAGGGCACGCAGGGTATCATGGCGGCCCGCATGCGCCCCCACGAAGCGATGGCCACCCGCAGCAGAAGCAGCCAGCGCTGGCTCCAGGAACACTTCGCCGACCCCTTCGTGAAGAAGGCGCAGGCCGAAGGCATGCGTTCGCGGGCGGCCTACAAGCTTGAAGAGCTGGTCGACCGCGACCGCCTGCTCAGGCCCGGCATGACCGTGGTCGACCTCGGCGCCGCCCCCGGGGGCTGGTCGCAGTGGGTCCGCCAGGCCCTGGGCGACAGTGGCCGGGTGATCGCGCTGGACATCCTGGACATGCCGCCGCTGGCCGGCGTCGAGTTCATCCATGGCGATTTCCGTGAAGACGTGGTGCTCTCGCAGCTGGAATCGCAGCTGGACGGCGCGTCGGTCGACCTTGTGTTGTCCGACATGGCCCCCAACAAGAGTGGTGTGAATGCTGTCGACCAGCCGCGGGCCATGTACCTGGCCGAGCTTGCGATGGATTTCGCCGACCGGCACCTGCGGCCGGACGGCGCATTCCTGATCAAGCTGTTCCATGGTGTTGGATTCGACGACTACGTGCGCGAGCTGCGGCGGCGCTACGCCAAGGTCGTGATCCGCAAGCCGGCGGCCTCGCGCCAGCGTTCGCCGGAAGTCTATGCGCTGGCGCAGGGCAAGTTGGCCCACCCCAAGTAATATGGCGGCATTGCCGCGGAGCAGAGTTGAATGAATGACCTGGTGAAGAATCTGATGCTGTGGGTAGTGGTCGCCGTCGTGCTGATGGTGGTCTTCAACAGCTTCAGCCCCAAGGTGGCGACCAGCCAGGACGTCATGTACTCGCAGTTCATGACCGATGTCCGCAACGACCGCATCAAGGCCGTGGACATCGCCAGCGACGAGCGTTCGATCCAGTTCGAGCGCAAGGACGGCAGCGCCGGCATCACCACCGCGCCGCGCCGCGACGAGCGCATGGTCGACGACCTGATCAACCACAACGTCGAGATCAAGCAGGCGCCGCCGGAGTCCGGCATCACCCTGTGGTCGCTGCTGCTCAACTTCCTGCCGGTGCTGCTGATCATCGGCTTCTGGTTCTTCATGATGCGGCAGATGCAGCAGGGCGGCAGCAAGGGCGCGATGTCCTTCGGCCGCTCGCGCGCCAAGCTGCTCAACGACGACCAGGTCAAGGTCACTTTCGCCGACGTCGCCGGCTGCGACGAGGCCAAGGAAGAAGTGTCCGAGCTGGTCGAGTTCCTGCGCGATCCCTCGCGCTTCCAGAAGCTCGGCGGCAAGATCCCGCGCGGCGTGCTGATGGTCGGCCCGCCCGGCACCGGCAAGACGCTGCTGGCCAAGGCGATCGCCGGCGAGGCCAAGGTGCCGTTCTTCTCGATCTCGGGCTCGGACTTCGTCGAGATGTTCGTCGGCGTCGGCGCCAGCCGCGTGCGCGACATGTTCGAACAGGCCAAGAAGCACGCACCGTGCATCATCTTCATCGACGAAATCGACGCCGTCGGCCGCCATCGTGGCGCGGGCCTCGGCGGCGGGCATGACGAGCGCGAGCAGACGCTCAACCAGCTGCTGGTCGAGATGGACGGCTTCGAGGGCGGCGAGGGCGTGATCGTGGTTGCCGCCACCAACCGTCCCGACGTGCTTGATCCGGCGCTGCTGCGCCCGGGCCGCTTCGACCGCCAGGTCGTCGTGGGCCTGCCCGACGTCAAGGGCCGCGAGCAGATCCTGCAGGTGCACATGCGCAAGGTGCCGCGCGCTGACGACGTCAACGCCATGGTGGTGGCACGCGGTACCCCGGGCTTCTCCGGCGCCGACCTCGCCAACCTGGTGAACGAAGCCGCGCTGTTCGCCGCGCGCGAGAACGCGAAGGACGTCCGCATGGACCACTTCGACAAGGCGCGCGACAAGATCCTGATGGGCGCCGAGCGCCGCTCGATGGCCATGAGCGAGGAAGAAAAGACCAACACCGCCTACCACGAGGCCGGCCACGCCATCATCGGCCGCCTGGTGCCGGACCACGACCCGGTCTACAAGGTCACGATCATCCCGCGCGGCCGCGCGCTGGGCGTGACCCAGTTCCTGCCCGAGGGCGACCGCTACAGCTCCACCCGCGAAAGCCTGCACAGCCGCCTGGCCACGCTGTACGGCGGCCGCGTGGCGGAAGAGCTGATCTTCGGCACCGACAAGGTCACCACCGGCGCTTCCAACGACATCGAGCGCGCCACCAAGATGGCCCGCAGCATGGTCACCAAGTGGGGCCTGTCGACCGAACTCGGCCCGATCGCCTATGGCGAGGAAGAGGACGAGGTCTTCCTGGGCCGCTCGGTCACGCAGCACAAGAGCGTGTCCGACGAGACCGCGCGCAGGATCGACGAAGAGGTGCGCGAGATCCTCGACAACGCCTACAACCGCGCCAGGACCATCCTCACCGAGAACCTGGAGAAGCTGCACACGATGGCCAAGCTGTTGCTCGAGTACGAGACCATCGACGTGCCGCAGATCGACGCGATCATGGAAGGCCGCGACCCGCCGCCGCCGATCGGCTGGACCAAGCCGGAGCCCAAGGGCGACGACGACGACGCCGGCAGCAAGCGCCCGATGCCGCCGATCTCCGATCCCGCGCCCCAGGCCTGAAGCAAACAAGGGGCGGGCGACCGCCCCTTTTTGCTTTCTTGTGGGAGCGGCTATAGCCGCGATCATCGTGCGCCTCGCTGTGACCTGGAGGGCCCCGCCGCGGCCGGGAGGCCTTCGCGGCTCATGTCCCCCGGCATCCGCCTGCCAGCGGATGCCTCCTCCTTGACTTCCCCGCGAAGGCCTCCCGGCCACGACGGGGCTCGGCGTTGCTGCGCACCGGGTGCCAAGGCAGGACTTGGGTACCCGGCACCCGCGCTGTATCAATGACGCACCATGCCGGAATCCCGACTGCAGGCGATAATCAAGCACCATCGCCAGGGAGTCCGTGCATGTTCGACACCGTCCCCACCCTCGACTGCGCCGGCCGCCCGCTGCGCCTTGACCGCCCGCGGGTGATGGGCATCGTCAACGTCACCCCGGATTCGTTCTCCGACGGCGGCGACCATTTCGACCTCGAAGCCGCGGTCGCGCACGGCCTGCAGCTGGCGGCCGAGGGCGCCGACATCCTCGACGTCGGCGGCGAATCCACCCGTCCCGGATCCGAAAGCATCGGTGCGGAGGAGGAAATCCGCCGCGTGGTGCCGGTGATCGAGCGCCTGTCACGCGAGACCCCGCTGCCGGTCAGCATCGACACCTGGCGCCCGGAGGTGATGCGGGCCGCGGTCGAAGCCGGCGCCGGGATGATCAACGACATCCGCGCGCTGCGCGCCGAGGGCGCGCTCGATGCCGCGGCCGCGCTTGGCGTGCCGGTGGTGCTGATGCACATGCTCGGCGAGCCGCGTTCGATGCAGGAGGCGCCGGAGTACGACGACGTGGTCGCCGAGGTGCATCGTTTCCTCGCCGAGCGCATCTTTGCCGCCGAGATGGCCGGCGTCCCGCGCAAGCGCATCGTGGCCGACCCCGGCTTCGGCTTCGGCAAGACCACCGCGCACAACATCGCCCTGCTGGCGCGCTTCGAACGCTTCGTCGAACTGGGCGTGCCGATGCTCGCCGGTCTGTCGCGCAAGCGCAGCATCGGCGAGCTCACCGGGCGCGACGAGCCGCGCCAGCGCGTGCACGGCTCGGTGGCCGCGCACCTCATCGCCGCCCAGCGCGGTGCGATGCTGCTGCGCGTGCACGACGTCGCCGCCACCGTCGATGCGCTGAAGGTGTGGGCGGCGGTAGCTGCGGTGCCGGCGCCGCGCGCCGCGACGCCGGCGCCCGCGATTTCCTGGCCCGACGACGCCTGAGCCCGGGTCTCCTGGTCGCGGACGCCACGCGATCCGGCCAGGCCATGGTGGCCGCCACTGCGGTGTTTATCGCGGAATGCCTGCGTTAGGCTGTGCCCCGCTGGCGCCGGTGGGGCGGTGGCACTGACCGGGGATTCCTGCGCCCATGCTCCAGACCAGCACGCCGCTCATCGTCACCTTTCTTGTCTATCTCGCCGGCATGGTGCTGATCGGCTTCTACGCCTGGCGCCGGACCAAGAACTTCGACGACTACATCCTGGGCGGCCGCAAGCTCGGCCCGATCGTGACCGCGCTGTCGGCCGGTGCCTCGGACATGAGCGGCTGGCTGATGATGGGGCTGCCCGGCGCGCTGTATGCCAGCGGCCTGGCCGAAGCCTGGATCGCGGTCGGCCTGACCTTGGGCGCCTGGCTCAACTGGCGCTTCGTCGCCGGGCCGCTGCGCGTGTACACCGAGCGCACGGGCAACGCGCTGACCCTGCCCGACTACCTCACCAACCGCTTCCACGACCGCAACCGCTCGCTGCGGGTGCTGGCGGCGCTGATCATCCTGGTGTTCTTCGCGGTGTACTGCGCCTCGGGCGTGGTCGCAGGCGCGCGGCTGTTCGAGAGCGTGTTCGGGCTGCCCTACGCGCAGGCGATCTGGTGGGGCGCGGCGGTGACCATCCTCTACACCCTGGTCGGTGGCTTCCTCGCGGTGAGCTGGACCGACGTCGCCCAGGGCTGGCTGATGCTGTTCGCGCTGGTGCTCACGCCGGTGCTGGTGCTGGTGGCCACTGGCGGCCTGGATGGCAGCATGGAGCTGATCCGCGAGGTCGATCCCGCGCGCCTGGAGTGGGTCGGCGCGGGAGGAATCCTGGCGATCGTATCGGCGATCGCCTGGGGCCTGGGCTATTTCGGCCAGCCGCACATCCTGGCGCGCTTCATGGCCGCCGAAAGCGTGCAGTCGATCCCGAAGGCGCGGAAGATCGGCATGGTCTGGATGATCCTGTGCATGATCGGCTCGCTGATGGTCGGCTTCTTCGGCATCGCCTTCTTCTCGCTCAATCCCGAGGCGGCCGGCCCCGTGGACGCCAATCCCGAGCGCGTGTTCATCGCCGCCGTGGAGCTGCTGTTCAATCCCTGGATCGCCGGCACCATCCTGTCTGCGATCCTGGCCGCGGTCATGAGCACGCTGTCGAGCCAGCTGCTGGTGTGCTCCAGCGTGCTGTCGGAGGATTTCTACCGCGGTTTCCTGCGCAAGCAGGCCAGCCAGCGCGAGCTGGTGTGGGTCGGGCGCGCCAGCGTGCTGCTGGTCGCGCTGGTCGCGCTGTGGCTGGCGCGCGATCCGGAAAGCCGCGTGCTGGGCCTGGTGTCCTATGCATGGGCGGGCTTCGGCGCCGCGTTCGGACCGGTGCTGGTGCTGTCGCTGTTCTGGGGCCGGATGACGCGCGATGGCGCGCTGGCCGGAATGGTGAGCGGCGCGATCGTGGTGATCGCCTGGAAGCAGATCGCGGTCGAGCGCATGGACTTCCAGCTGTACGAGATCGTGCCCGGCTTCCTTGTGGCAACCGTTGCGATCATCGCGGTCAGCCTGCTCGGGCGCGAGCCGGCGCAGGACATCCGCAGCACCCATGAAGAGGTCCAGGCCTCGCTGCGCGAAACCGGGTACTGAAGCCGGAAGGCCGGCGCGGGCCGGTCCCGCGCCGCGCCACGCCGTGCCGTGCCGAGCCGTGCGGGATAATCCGCGCATGATCGACACCCGCCCGCCCGTCATTGCCCTGATGGGCCCGACCGCGTCGGGCAAGACCGCGTTCGCGATCGACTGCTCGCAGCGCCTGGGCGGGGAGATCGTCAGCGTCGACTCGGCGCTGGTCTACCGCGGCCTGGACATCGGCGCGGCCAAGCCCACGCTGCAGGAGCGGGCAGGCGTTGCGCACCATCTGCTCGACATCCGCGACCCGTGGCAGCCGTACTCGGCGGCCGCGTTCGCCGCCGATGCCCGCGCCGCGATCGACGCCATCACCGTGCGCGGCCGGCTGCCGATCCTGGCCGGCGGCACCGGGCTGTACTTCCGCGCCCTGCTGCAGGGCCTGTCGGCGATGCCTTCGGCCGATGCCGCGCTGCGTTCGCAGCTGGCCGGCGAGGCGCGCGCGCGCGGCTGGGCGGCGCTGCACGCCGAGCTTGCGCAGGTTGATCCGGCGGCCGCGCGGCGCATCCACGCCACCGACGCGCAGCGGATCCAGCGTGCGCTGGAGGTCCATCGCCTGACGGGCCGCGGGATCAGCGAATGGAGCGCCGATCCCGCGCCGCCGCGGCTGCCGTACCGGGTGCTCAAGCTGGTGCTGGCACCGCGCGACCGCGCGGTGCTGCACGGGCGCATCGCGGGACGCTTCGATGCCATGCTCCGGGCCGGCTTCCTGGCCGAGGTCGACGCCCTGCGCGCGCTGCCGCAGCTGCGCGACCATCCGGCGCCGCTGGACCTGCCGGCGCTGCGCGCGGTGGGCTACCGGCAGGCGTGGGAGCACCTGGACGGCGCGACCGATGGCGAAGCGTTCCGGGAGCGGGCGATCGCCGCCACCCGTCAGCTGGCCAAGCGGCAGATGACCTGGCTGCGCGGCGAGCTTGACGCGCGCTGGTTCGATCCCGCGACCGACGGCGACCGCCTCGCGCGCGGGCTCGGCGAATTCCTCGGATGAATGCGTTTCCTGCGCCTTTTGCGCGCCCGTCGTCACGCCACCGCCTGCAGGCGCCGGCCAAGGGGCCCCGGGTCGTATAAGATCGGCGCGTCGCCGCCGGGGAGCGGTTGGGCGACGCGGCATCTGCGCCATTCCATAACAACAATAAAACAGCTGGGGAACACCGAATGTCCAAGGGACAGTCCTTGCAGGATCCTTTCCTGAACGCCCTGCGCCGTGAGCGGGTGCCGGTCTCCGTGTATCTGGTCAACGGCATCAAATTGCAGGGGACGATCGAATCGTTCGATCAATTCGTGGTGCTGCTGCGCAATACCGTCAGCCAGATGGTCTACAAGCACGCGATCTCCACCGTGGTTCCGGCGCGCAACGTACGCGTGGGTCCGGGCGGCGGCGTGGTGCAGGCGGCAGATGACGCCGACGCCCCGGACCATGGGGCCGACGAGGCCGAATGATCCTTGCGTCGTCGCCATCCGGCCCCATGTCAGGGGCCATGACATACAGCCGACGACCGAATGCCCACTGAGCTCTTCGAGCGCTCCCGCGGGGGCGAGAACGCCCTCCTGGTGCAGCCGCACTCCGGGGGACCGCCCGACGAAGGTGCGCTGGAGGAGTTCGCCGAGCTGGCGCGCTCGGCCGGCGCCACCGTCGTGCACGTCATGCCGGCGCGCATGGCCCGCCCGAATCCCGCCACGCTGCTTGGCAGCGGCAAGCTCGACGAGATCAAGGCCGCGGCCGAGGCCACCGGCGCCGACCTGGTGCTGGTGAACCACCCGCTGAGCCCGGGCCAGGAGCGCAACCTGGAGAAATTCCTCGAGCGGCGCGTCGTCGACCGCACCGGCTTGATCCTCGACATCTTCGCCCAGCGCGCGCGCAGCCACGAAGGCAAGCTGCAGGTCGAGCTCGCCCAGCTGCGGCACATGGCCACGCGCCTGGTGCGCGGCTGGAGCCACCTGGACAGCCAGCGCGGCGGTGCCATCGGCCTGCGCGGCCCCGGCGAAACCCAGCTCGAGACCGACCGCCGGCTGCTGCAGAAGCGCGTCGAGCAGCTGCAGGCCCGCCTGGCCAAGGTCGAGGTGCAGCGCACCCAGATGCGCAGGTCGCGCGTGCGCAGCGAACTGCCGCGCGTCGCCCTGGTCGGCTACACCAACGCCGGCAAGTCGACGCTGTTCAACGCCCTCACCGGCGCCGACGCCTACGCCGCCGACCAGCTGTTCGCGACCCTGGACCCGACGGTGCGCAAGATCACCCTGCCGGGCGGGCACGTGGTGCTGGCCGACACCGTGGGCTTCGTCCGCGACCTGCCGCATGAGCTGGTGGCGGCCTTCCGTTCGACCCTGAGCGAGGCCCGCGAGGCCGACCTGCTGGTGCATCTGATCGACGCGTCCGATCCGCTGCGCGAAGAGCGCGTGGCCCAGGTGGACGACGTCCTGGCCGAGATCGGCGCCGGCGACATCCCGCAGCTGCTGGTCTACAACAAGATCGACCGGCTTGGCGTGCCCGCGCGCCACGACCAGCCACACGCCGGCGACCACATCGATGAGGCCGCGGTCCGCGAGCGGGTATGGATTTCCGCCCGCGACCACGAGGGCATGGACCTGCTGCGCGCGGCGCTGGGCCGCCGCCTGGGGCTGCGCCGGCTGCACGGCGAAGTGCGCCTGCCGCCGGGTGCCGGCCGCCTGCGCGCGCACCTGCACGAGATCGACGCCATCCGTGCCGAGGCGCATGACGAGCACGGCTGGACCCTCGACATCGACCTGCCGCTGAGCGACGCCCGCCGCCTGGCGGCGCAGGCCGACGGCGAACCCCTGCGGCCGCTGCTGCCCGTGGCCTGATGACCGGAACACGCGCGCGGCGGGCCTGCCGCGCGCGCACCTTGTAGAATGTCCCTTCGCTGCCGGTCCCGGTGGCGGGATCCCCAGACTGGAGCCAGCATGGCCTGGAACATCCCCGGCAAAAACAACGACGACCGCGGTTCGGGCCGCAACGACGACAACGGTCGCCGCCAGAATCCCTGGCCGCCGCGCCGCAGCAGCGGCGGTGGCCGCGGCCGTGGTCCCTTCGACGGCATCCTCGACCAGCTTCGCGGCATGTTCGGCGGCGGCGCGGGCGGCGGCAATCCGCTGCGCTGGATCGGCATCGCGCTGGCGCTGTGGCTGGCGTTCAACTGCTTCGTGCTGGTGGGCGAGCAGGACCGCGGCGTGGTGCTGCGCTTCGGCAAGTTCGCCCGCGTCATGCAGCCCGGCCCCAACTTCAAGCTGCCGTGGCCGATCGAAAGCGTCACCAAGCTCAACACCACCGGCGTGCGCACCTTCAGCAACAGCCTGCCGGTGCTGACCCGCGACGAGAACATCGTCACCGTGTCGTTCAACGTGCAGTACCGCATCAGCGACCCGCAGATGTACCTGTTCGGCTCGCGCGATGCCGACAACGTGCTCGAGCAGGTCTCGCAGAGCGCGGTGCGCGAGCAGATCGGCCGCGCCAACCTGGACTCCGCGCTCAACGCGCGTGGCCCGCTGTCGGCCGCCGCGGCGACGTCCCTGCAGGCGTCCCTGGACACCTACCGCACCGGCCTGATCGTGACCGAGCTCAGCCTGCAGGACGCGCGCCCGCCGGAGGCCGTCAAGCCGGCCTTCGACGAGGTCAACAGCGCCCAGCAGATGAACGAGCGCCTGGTGAACGAGGCCCGTGCCTACGCCGCGCGCATCGTGCCCGAGGCACGAGGCCAGGCGCAGCGCGTGCGCACCACGGCCGAGGGTTACAAGACCGCCGAGGTCGCCCGCGCCACCGGTGACGCCCAGCGCTTCACGCTGCTGGTCAACGAGTACGCCAAGGCGCCGGAAGTCACCCGCAAGCGCCTGTGGCTGGAGACGGTCGAAGACGTGCTGGCCGACAACCGCAAGGTCGTCGGTGGCGACGGCCAACAGCTGATCTACGTGCCGATGGGCGGGCAGGGCGGCGCGCCGCAGCAGCCGCTGCTGACCCCCGACATGGTCTCGCCGACCGTCAACGCCGCGCCCGAACTTGATCCGAGGCCCGCAGCGGCGCCTGCCAACCTGCCGCGCCCGCCGCGCGAGGGAGCCACCCGATGAAGCCGCAATTCCTCGTCCCCATCGTCCTGGTCGTGATCCTCGGCCTGCTCGGCTCGATGTTCATCGTCCGCGAAGGCCAGGTCGGCCTGGTGCTGAACCTCGGCCGCGTCGCGCGCACCGATCTCGGGCCCGGCCTGCACTTCAAGATCCCGATGGTGGAAAGCGCGCGCGTGTTCGACCGCCGCTTCACCGCCAACGAGTTCCCGCCCGAGCGCTCGCTGACTTCCGAGCGCAAGGACGTCAGCGTCGACTTCGTCGCCATCGGCTTCATCGTCGACGTCGCGGACTTCTACCGCGCCACCGGCGGCAACGAAGAGCTGGTGACCGACCGCCTGGCGCCGATCATCAAGGACTCGCTGCGCAACGAGATCAACTCGCAGACCCTGACCCAGCTGGTGTCGGGCGATCGCTCCGAGCTGATCGACCGCCAGCTGCCGGGCATCAACGAAGGTGCCCGTACCCTCGGCATGCAGGTGGTCGACATCCGCTTCAAGCAGATCGACCTGCCCACCGACAGCGAAGTGATCGGCCAGGTCTACGACCGCATGCGCGCCGAACGCCGCCAGGTGGCCAGCGCCCTGCGCGCCGAGGGCGAGGAGCAGGCGCGCATCGTCCGCGCCGAGGCCGACCGCGAGCAGACCGTGCTGCTGGCCGAGGCCGAGCGCGACGCGCAGGTGCTGCGAGGCGAGGGCGATGCCCAGGCCGCGGGCATCTACGCGCAGGCCGCCAACCGCGACCCCGCGTTCTTCGCCTTCCAGCGTAGCCTGGACGCCTACCGGCGTGCCTTCTCCTCTGGCGAAGCGGTGATGGTGCTGGAGCGCGACGACCCGTTCCTGCAGTACATGCGCAGCGACCGCTGAAGCGTGGGCGCCGGGCGTGAGTGACCTGTGGGCCGCCCTGTGCCTGGTGGCCGTGTTGGAGGGGCTGCTGCTGTTCGCAGCCCCGGGGGCGTGGAAACGGGCCATGGCGCAGATGCTGGCCACCCCGGACCGCCAGCTGCGACGGATCGGCGGCTTCGTGCTGGCCGCCGGCCTGCTGGCCCTGTGGTGGCTGCGCCAGGGCTGAACGCGCCAAGGCAGCACGCCGGGCTGGCCCCCGGCGTAGAAAGCCGGGATAATCCAGAAAAGCCGGAAGGGCCCGCTGCACAGCGCGGACCTCCGGCTTTTTCCCGTTCAAGGAGCAGTGTCATGGGTCAGTCGGTGGTGGTGCTTGGCGCCCAGTGGGGCGACGAGGGCAAGGGCAAGATCGTCGACCTGCTGACGCAGGACATCGGCGCGGTGGTGCGCTTCCAGGGCGGCCACAATGCCGGCCACACGCTGGTGATCGGCGGCAAGAAGACCGTGCTGCACCTGATCCCGTCGGGCGTGCTGCGCGACGACGCGCTGTGCCTGATCGGCAACGGCGTGGTGCTGTCGCCGGCGGCGCTGATGAAGGAAATCGGCGAGCTTGAAGAAGCCGGCGTCGAAGTGCGCTCGCGGCTGAAGATCAGCCCGGCGACGCCGCTGATCATGCCGTACCACATCGCCCTCGACCAGGCGCGCGAGAAGGCCGCCGGCGGCAAGGCCATCGGCACCACCGGCCGCGGCATCGGCCCGGCCTACGAGGACAAGGTCGCCCGCCGCGGCATCCGCGTGGCCGACCTGCATTACCCGGAGCAGCTGGAGGAACTGCTGCGCACGGCGCTGGATTACCACAACTTCGTGCTCACCCGGTACCTGGGCGTGGACGCGGTGGATTTCCAGCAGACCTATGACGAAGCGCTGGCCTTCGGCGAGTACGTCGAGCCGATGAAGTCCGACGTCGCCGGCATCCTCCACGACCTGCGCAAGCAAGGGAAGAAGGTGCTTTACGAAGGCGCGCAGGGCTCGCTGCTCGACATCGACCACGGCACCTATCCCTACGTCACCAGCTCCAACACCACCGTTGGCGGCGCGCTCGCCGGCACCGGCGTGGGTGCGGACGCGATCGACTACGTGCTGGGCATCTGCAAGGCCTACGCCACCCGCGTCGGCGGCGGCCCGTTCCCGACCGAGCTTGACGATGAGGACGGCCAGCGCCTGCGCGACCGTGGCCAGGAATACGGCGCCACCACCGGCCGCCCGCGCCGCTGCGGCTGGATCGACATCGTCGCGCTGAAGCGCGCGGTGGCGATCAACGGCATCAGCGGCCTGTGCATCACCAAGCTCGACGTGCTGGACGGCATGGACAAGCTGAAGATGTGCATCGCCTACCGCTACCGCGGCAAGGAAACCGAGTACGCCCCGCTGGACGCCCAGGGCTGGGCCGAGTGCGAGCCGGTGTACCTGGAGTTCCCGGGCTGGAGCGAAGACACCCACGGCATCACCGAGTGGGACAAGCTGCCGCCGGCGGCGCGCGCCTACCTGCGTGCGCTGGAAGAGCTGGCCGGCTGCCCGCTGTCGATCGTGAGCACCGGACCGGACCGGAAGCACACGATGGTGCTGCAGGATCCGTTTGCTTGAGCGAGCGGCTTTCTGCCTATGAAGGAACCCCGCTACGGCGGGGTTTTTTCTGATGGACGCGCTGAAGTACCTCGGCGGTTATCCGCTGGAGGTGCAGGCGAAGGTGCGCGCGCTGATCGAACAGGACCGGCTGGGCACGCTGCTGGCCGCGAAGTACAGCGACCGCCACGCGGTGCGAAACGACAGCCAGCTGTACGGCTACGTCCAGGACCTGAAAGATCGCCACCTGCGC
The DNA here is from genome assembly GCF_039548395.1 of Luteimonas changyuni. Classification (NCBI taxonomy): domain Bacteria; kingdom Pseudomonadati; phylum Pseudomonadota; class Gammaproteobacteria; order Lysobacterales; family Lysobacteraceae; genus Luteimonas; species Luteimonas changyuni. The sequence goes on along the minus strand of NZ_JBCLUZ010000002.1, from coordinate 23,412 downwards.
AAGTCCGCGCCGCTGGGCAAGGTGATCTACGACGGCAAGCTGCAGGTGGTGAAGCATGCGCTGGGGACGCACACCACGATCTCGCGCGTGCAGGGTGGGAAGCTCAAGGCGAGCCGCGAGATCCGCATTGCCAGCGTGTTTCGCGATGCGCCCGCGGAGTTCCTGAAGATGATCGCCGTGCATGAGTTGGCGCACATGAAGGAGGCCGAGCACGACAAGGCGTTCTACCGGCTGTGCATGCATATGGAGCCGGACTACCACCAGCTGGAGTTCGATACGCGGCTGTACCTGACGCAGCTGGATCTGGTGGGTCGGGCCGCCAACGGATCCCCGTCAGCGGGTTGACGGCGTGGGCCTGGCGCGAGCGCTAGCGACCCTGCGCGAACTCCGGGAAGGTCTCCGCCACCGTCGCCTCATCCGGCATGACGTAGAACACCCCGCCCCGCTCGAACGTCGGACGGATGATCTGCTCGTAAAACCCGGGCGCGACGTTGATGCAGCCATGCGTGACGCGGTTGTCGTCCGGCGTGGGTGATGCAAGGCGCTCGGCGCGCTTCTCCGCCGGGACGCCGGTTGCGGTCGGGTGGATGGAGACCGCGGATTCGTAATCCACCCACAGCACGCGCCCGGCGTCGATCGACGGACCGTACCCGCCGACGAAGCGGCCGGCAGGCGTGGTGCGATCCCGGCCCGGGATCTCGCGAAGCGCGAGGCCTGCGACGCCGGGGGCCGTGTGATCGCCCACCGCCGACCCGAACAGCCCGGGCGCCGCGCCGCGAAGCCGGCCGTCGCCGCCGAACACCAGGATCTGCGCGGCGGCCTTGTCGATGATCGCGAACGGATAGCCCTGGCTGTCCTTGGACGCAACCACCCAGCCCGCGAGCTCGATCACCGTGTCGGAGACTTCCTGGTCTCGCGGAAGCTGGTCGAAGGTGGAGACCGCCTGCGCCGCGGCATCCTCCTGGGCGCCGGCCACGCCGGTGAAGCTTGAAAGAGCCAGCGCCAGCGCCAAGGCGACCTGGGCGGTCCGGATCGGATGGTGTGTGATGTGACGGATGGGATCGGTCCTGGAGCGGAGACAGGGAGACAGGCGGAGGCGGGAAAACCGGTGGCCTGCACCGGCCACCGGTCCGGGGTCAGGCCGCCTCACGCGGCCCGGCCCGGCGCGCACTCAGCCGCGCGGCACGCGGCGCGGCGACGACTCCAACTGCTGCACGCGGCCTTCGATCTGGTCCAGCCGCTGATTGGCCCGCTGCGCGCCCTGGTTGGCGGATTCGGCGCTCTGGGCAGCGCCCTGCACCTGCGTGTCGAGGCGGTCGAGGCGCGAGTTGATGCCTGCAAACTCGTCGTCGTAGGTGGCACAGGCGGAAAGGCCCACGGCGGCGACGATCGCGACGCCGAGCGTACGCGCCACCATCAGATGTTGCCGGGTCGGGGACATGGTAGTTCTCCTTCGTCTGGGGTGTCCGAATATAGCGACCTTTGGGCGAGCGCCATGTACAGCCTTCAGCTGACGTTGGAGTACGTGCATTCCCTGTGAAGAGGAGTGGGGGCGCTTGAAACCTCCCTGCTCAGTCCATGTTCGCTATGGCCGTCGTGGCAGGCATCTGCTGCGTCTATCGGGTGTGCTATCCAAGGTCGTCCTGAGCCATCACACGCTTCGAAATCGTGGCAAACAGGCGCTCGACCTGGGCGGCGACGATGTCTATCTGCTGCAAGCAATGGATGAAACCGGCAGTAGGCATGTGCAGGACAAGCAGCAGGCCTATCTCGCGAGATAGGCCGCTTCACGCTGGCGGAGGGTGTGAGGCGGCACGCCACTGCGCCTTTTCTTCGAGCCGCTGCAGCACGATCCCGGCGACCATCGCGGGCACGAACCAGGCCGCTTCGCTCGAACCCACGCCCAGCGCCGCCAGCGCCGGACCCGGACAGTAACCTGCCAGGCCCCAGCCGATCCCGAACAGCGCAGCCCCTGCCAGCAGCCGCGAATCCACCTGCCGCAGCTGCGACAGGGGGAAGTCGTCGGCGAACAGCGGACGACCGCGCCGCAGCACCGGGCGGAACAGCAGCAGGGTGGTGGCCACCGCGCCACCGAGGACGAAGGCGAGCGTGGGATCGAAGTCGCCGGCGACATCGAGGAAGCCGAGGATGCGTCGCGCATCGGTCATGCCCGACAGCGCGAGGCCGACCCCGAACAGCGCGCCGGAGGCGAACGCCGCCGCGATGAAACGCTTCACGCCCAGCCTCCCGCGTGGCGCACGATCCACGTGGTCGCCACCGCCGTGGCCATGAAGGTCGGCACCGCCACAATCGAGCGCAGCGACAGCCGGCCCAGCCCGCACACGCCGTGCCCGCTGGTGCAGCCGTTGCCGAGGCTGGAGCCGAAGCCCACCAGCAGGCCGGCCGCCACCAGCAGCAGCGGCGGGAAGCCCTCGCGCGGGGTCGCGATGCCCGGCAGCAGCGCGATCGACGCGCCGCCGGACAACACCAGCCCTGCAAGGAACGCCAGCCGCCAGGCCAGTTCGCCGCGGCGCGGATACACGACCCCGGCGAGGATGCCGCTGACGCCGGCGATGCGTCCGTTGAGCCACAGCAGCAACGTGGCCGCGAGTCCGATCAGCACGCCGCCGGCGAGCGCCATCAGCCAGGTCGTACTCATGCGCCGATGCCAACGCGGTTGAGCGGCAGCCGCAGGTAGCGCACGCCGTCGCTCTCCGGCGGCGGCAGGTCGCCGCCGCGGATGTTGACCTGCAGCGACGGCAGGATGAGCTTGGGCGCCGCCAGTCCCGCGTCGCGCTCGTTGCGCAGGCGCACGAACGCCGCCTCGCCGACGTCGCCGGCCAGGTGCACGTTGCGCTCGCGCTGCGCGCCGATCGATGTTTCCGCGCACGCGTCGCGGCCATCCGGCGGATAGTCGTGGCAGAGGAACACGCGGGTGTCATCCGGCAGCTCGAACAGGCGGCGGATCGAGCTGTACAGCGTGGCCGCATCGCCGCCGGGGAAGTCGGCGCGTGCCGTGCCGGTGTCGGGCGCGAAGACGGTGTCGCCGACGAAGGCCGCATCGCCGATGACGTAGGTCACGCTGTCGGCCGTGTGGCCGGGGGTGGCGATCACGCGGCCGCCGAGTTCGCCGATGGCAAAGCTGTCGCCGTCGGCGAACAAGCGGTCGAACTGGCGACCGTCGACCGCGAACCCGTCTTCCAGGCCGAACACCGTCTTGAAGCGCGCCTGGATGCCGGTGATGCCGCGCCCGATGGCCAGCCGGGCGCCCGTTTGCGCGCGCAGCCAGGCGGCGGCGGAGAGGTGGTCGGCATGCGCGTGGGTCTCGAGGATCCACTCCACGCGCAGGTGGTGCCCGCGCGCGAAGTCGAGCAGCCGTTGCGCGGAGTCGAATGCCGTGCGGGCGGTGGCGGCCTCGTAATCCATCACTGGATCGACGATGGCGGCGTGGCCGCCGGCGCGGTCGTAGACCACGTGGGAGAAGGTGGACGTGGACGGGTCGTAGAAGCTCTCTACCTGTGGATTCATGATGGGCTTCCATATTATTCAGTAAATGCTAAAGTATGATTCGTCCCGTGTCCTGTCAAGCGAGTCCTGAGTCGATGCCGAGCCGCGCCCCCAGACCGTCCAGCCCCGAGCCGCTGGCCTCCGACATGGCCGTCCACGCCGGCGAGGCGGCGGCCCTCCTGAAAGCGCTGGCCCATCCCGCCCGCCTGCTGGTGCTGTGCCAGCTGGTGGAGGGCGAGCGGACCGTGGGCGAGCTGCAGCCCGCGACGGGACTCGGTGCCTCGGCCCTGTCCCAGCACCTCGCCGTGCTGCGGGACATGGCCCTGGTGCACACCCGGCGCCAAGCGCAGTGCATCCACTATTCGCTGGCGGACGGACCGGCGGTGAGCGTGCTCGAGGCGCTGCACGCCGCCTTCTGTGCCGCGCCGCGACCCCACAACACGAGCACCCTGCCATGACCCCACGACGCAACCTGCCGGCGATCACGCTCGCGGCTGCACTTTCCACCGCACTCACCGCCTGCACCACGCCCGGCGACGTGCGGCGCGCCCAGGCCGACCAGGAGTTGACCATGCCATCCCCCGTGCTCGAACGCTTCGCCAACCCTGTCGCCGGCGTCCATTCCGGCGGCCGCATCACGGCGGATGATCTTTCCGCGCTGCGCGCCGCCGGCATCCGCCACGTCATCAACCTGGCACCGGCATCCGAGACGCCCGGATTCGACGAGGCCGAGGCGGCGCGGGCGGCGGGAGTGCGCTACGACCCCTTGCCGATCGCCGGCGCCGGGGATCTCGACCGTGAAGCGGTGGTGGCTTTCGACCGCCTGCTGCAGGCCGCCGACGCGCCCACGCTGGTGCACTGCGGCAGCGGCAATCGCGTGGGTGCGCTGGTGGCGCTGCGCGCGGCCTGGCTGCAGGGCGCGGACGAGGAGTCCGCCGTGGTGGAGGGCCGCCGCTGGGGGCTCACTGGCCTGGAGGGCGAAGTCCGCCAGCGCATCGCGCGCGAGCGCTGCGTGGCTAACGCGGGCCGGGCCGAACGGGGCACGGACTGCGACGACGCAGGCTGAGCGCGGCTCAGTCCCGGGTGGCCGGGCCCGTTGCGGTGCCGGCATCCTGCTGGACGACGGATCCGGCCTTCGCCGGGCCGGCCGGTTCGCCGGCCACCCTGCGCCGGCCCAGCGCCATGTGCTCGAACACGCCGTCGCGTCGCACCCAGGCGTGGTGCAGGGCGGCGCCTGCATGCACCAGCACCAGCGCCAGCAGGCCGTAGGCCAGCCATCCATGCAGTTCCCGCAGCAGGCCATAGCGCGCCAGGTCAGCTTCCATCAGCGCAGGCAGCACGAATCCGCCCACGCGCACCGGCAGCCCCGCGGCGCCATGCATGGCCCAGCCGGTCAGCGGCAGCGCCAGCATCAGCGCATACAGCGCCCAGTGGCTGGCCCGCGCCACGCCACGCTGCAGCGCGGGAATGCTGCGCGGCAGCGGCGGCGCACGGAAGCGCAGGCGGTTGGCCAGGCGCATCAGCACCAGCACAAGGGCGAGTACGCCGAACGCCTTGTGCAGCTGGATGGCCGGCGTGGTCCAGGGTTGCCAGCGGTCCACCATCGACGCGCCCAGGCTCAACTGCGACAGCAGCAGCGCGGCCATCGCCCAGTGCAGCAACCGGGCGGATACCGGGTAGCGGGTCATGGCGCGCCCTCCAGCAGGGTCTCGCGTGCGCGACGGCGCAGGCTTTCGGCATAGGCCGCGCGGCGCGCGTGCAGGACGGGATCGGCCGACGGCTCGATGCCGTCCGGCAGCACCAGCGGGTCGAAGTTGAGGCCGTTGCAGTCGCCGCCCTGTTGCGCGTGGGCGGAGGTGAGTTCGATGGTGCCGGCATCCACGGTGCGGCGGGCGTCCGGCCACGGCCGGGCACCGTTGTCGACGGGGTCGCCCGGCTCGGCCAGCTGCAGGCGCAGCGTCCAGCGAAGCGGACCCGCCACCAGGCGCTGCTGGAACTCGCGGCTGAGCGCGTCGTCGGTGTGGGGCCCCTCGCCCAGGGCCGCGAACGGCGCCTCCGGCACCACCGCCCAGCGCACCGGCTGGCGCTGGCCATCGGCGTCGACCAGCACAAAGGCGTTGATGCTGTGGTAGCGCGTGTTCGCCCAGCTGTCGCTGGCCTGGTAGCCGGCCTGCCAGGCGCGGAAGGCGGCACTTTCCGGATGTGCGTCGAAGAATGCCGCGATCCTCGTCGAGTCCGGCTTGCCGGTGGCGGCGTCGGGCGCCATCGCACGCAGCTGGTCGTGGAAGGCCTCGGGCGTGCCGACGGCCAGCACAGGAGGCGTGTTCATGGCCATCCGCCACTGCTGGCCATCGGCCTGGGTGATGGCCAGCGCCATGCTGCGCACACCGGCACTGGCCTCGGGGGCGACCGGGCTGCCGCCGCCGATGGACAGCCGTCCCAGCACTGGGGATTCACCGGTGGCGAACAGCGGCGCCGACGACAGCGTCGCGGCGTCGCCCGACGCGATGAAGCGGCCCGACACGCACAGACCGCGGGCGTGCGCGCGGCGGAAGCCCGCGTGCAGCGCGTTGCCGCCGCCCTGCATGGTGTCGACGATCGAGCTGGCGCGGTGGTCGGCACCGGTGCCGAACGCGCCGCGCAGCGCGGCGACGCCGGTGGCGCCGCCTGCGACCAGCACCACGATGAGTGCAGTGCGCAGGGCGCGGGTGCGCGGGGACAGCGGCGTGGACGTTGCGGTGGCCGGGGGGCGGGACTCCACGGGTGGGACCTTCCATTGGTTGGCAGCCGGAGAGGACCGCAGGCCGGCATCATGACCCATCCGCGGCCGGACATCCCGCCTGGGTGAACCTCCTTCCCTGGTGGTGCGCACGGCTGCGTTCACCGTCCGCTGACAGCATGGCGCCGAGCCTTGTACGCATGCACCTGGTCCAGCTTTTCCTGCCGCTGCATGACGACGGCGGCGAGCGCTTTGCGCGCGCGCTGTTCGACGCCGTGCGCGCCGAGCTCACCGAACGCTTCGGCGGCGTCACCGCCTTCAGCCGCGCGCCCGCGACCGGGCTGTGGGAGGACGACGACGGCGAAGTACAGCGCGACGACGTCGTCCTGTTCGAAGTCATGGCCGACCATGTCGACCACGCCTGGTGGCGCCACTATCGCGAGTCGCTGGAGCGGCGCTTCCGCCAGGACGAAGTGCTCGTTCGGGCCACGCCCGTCGAGCGGCTCTAGGCCGCGCCCGGCGTCGCTGGCCTAGACTCCGGGTTCCGCAGCAGCGAGGTGCTTCCATGGCCACCATGCCCCTGATGCCCGCCGCCTTCCTCGGCCACGGCAGCCCGATGAACGCGATCGAGCGCAACCGCTTCACCGAGGCCTGGCGCACGTTCGGCGCCTCGGTGCCGCGCCCGCGCGCGATCCTGGTGGTGTCGGCGCACTGGTACGTCAACGCCACCGCGGTGACCGCGATGCCACGGCCGCGCACCATCCACGACTTCTACGGTTTCCCGCGCCCGCTGTTCGAAGTGGACTACCCGGCGCCCGGCCTGCCCGAGCTGGCGGAGGAGGTCGCTGACGTCGCGAAGCCGGACTTCGTCGGTCCGGACCACGACGGTTGGGGGCTTGACCATGGCACCTGGTCGGTGCTGGTGCACGCCTTCCCCGATGCCGACATCCCCGTGGTGCAGCTGTCGATCAACGCGCAGAAGCCGCCCGAGTGGCACGTCCAGATGGGTGTGCGCCTGGCGGCGCTGCGCGAACGCGGCGTGCTGGTGCTGGGCAGCGGCAACGTGGTCCACAACCTGCGCGCGATGGACTGGAAGCAGCCCGACGCGGCTTTCGACTGGAACACGCGCTTCGATGCACACGCAAAGCAGCTGCTGGCCGAGCGTGCCGGCGACGCCGCGGGCCTGGTATCGCATCGCGACTACGCGCTCTCCGCGCCCACCGCCGAGCACTTCCTGCCGCTGCTCTACCTGGCAGGCATCGCCGCCGCGGCGGGCAAGGGCGCCGACGTACTGGTGGAAGGCCCGGCCTACGGTTCGCTGTCGATGACCTCGTACACGGTCGGGGCGCAGTGCCCGCGGCAGGACCAGGCGGGCGAGGGCGCGGCGGCGCCGTCCAGCGTGGTGCCCGCGGACTCCTCGAACCTGTAGCGCCGCCTTGGCAGGATCCACGGAGCCGCTCACCCGCGCCGCCGTCGCGCGGCAGGCGTGGCCGATCATCCTGGCCAACGCGGCGGTGCCGGCGGTCGGGCTGGTGGATACGGCGGTCATCGGCCACTACGGCAGCGCGACGGAGCTTGGGGCGCTTGCCCTGGGCGCGCTGCTGTTCAACTTCGTCTATTGGAGCTTCGGCTTCCTGCGCATGGGCACCACGGGCTTCGTGGCGCAGGCGGTGGGTGCCGGTGACGAGCCCGAGGTGCGGGCCACGCTGGCACGCGGCGTGCTGCTGTCGGTGGGGCTGGGCGTTGCGCTGATGCTGCTGCAGTGGCCGGTCACCGCGCTGTACTTCGGGCTGATGGACGGCAGCGACGCGGTCGAGTCGGTGGCCGGCGAATACTTCCGCGCGCGCATCTGGGGCGCACCGGCGGCGCTGGCCTTGTTCGCCTGCAGTGGCCTGCTGATCGGGCTCGGCCGCAGCCGCGAACTGCTGTTCGTGCAGCTGCTGCTCAACGGCCTCAACGCCGGGCTGGACGTCTGGTTTGCCGGCGCGCTGGGCATGGGTGCGCGGGGTATCGGGCTGGGCACGGCGATTGCCGAGTGCTTGACCTGCGTGGTGGCGATCATCGTGGTGCTGCGCGTGCTGCGTGCACGGCATCGGGATCACGCGCCGTTCCTGCAGTGGGCGCGGATCGCCGACATGGACCGCGTCCGCCAGGCGCTGGCGGCAAACGGCGACATCCTGGTGCGCACGCTGTGCCTGCTGCTGGCCTTCGGCTGGTTCGCAAACGCCGGGGCTCGCTTTGGCGACGTGACGCTTGCTGCGAACCACATCCTGCTGCAGCTGGTGTCGTTCAGCGCGTTCTTCCTGGACGGCTTCGCGTTCGTGGCCGAGGCGCAGGTGGGTGCCGCCTGGGGGGCGCGGGACAGGCGCAGGTTCCGCCGTGCCGTGCGCCTGACCAGCGAGCTGGCGGCGGGCACTGCGCTGGTGCTGGCCGCGCTGATCGCGCTGCTGGGTAGTGCTGCGGTGGCTGCGCTGACCACGCTGCCCGCCGTGCGCGAGGTCGCCGCCGCACACCTGCCGTGGAGCGCGCTGTACGTGCTGCTTTCGGTGGCCGCCTTCCAGCTTGATGGCGTGTTCATCGGTACTACGCGCACGCGGGCGATGCGTAATGCCAGCCTGGCCTCGTTGGCGGTGTTCCTGATCTGCGCTTGGCCGCTTGCGGCGTGGTTTGGCAACCATGGGCTGTGGGCGGCGTTCGTGGTGTTTGTGGTGGCGCGGGCGCTGGCGTTGCTGCCCTGCTATCGGCGGATGCCGCAAGCACTCGCCTGAATCCGGTTGCAGCGTGGCGCCGCCTGGCCTGCGGACAAGCAGCTCCAGACAGCTCCGGGACTCCTCCGGCTTGGGTCGAGCAGCCCCTTCTGTTAACCTGAACAGGTTCGGCCCGGCCTGCCCCCTCGTTTTTTCCACCCACTGCGGCAGGTGCGGCCCCCCACAACCAGGCGCGCGATCGAGTTTTCTCTCGCGCCGCGCTGCGCTTGTGATCTTCACTGATCGTTCGCGTATCCAGGATCGTTGCCGGTCCGCGCCTCCGCGCGTCTTTGGCGTGTCCGGACGCCGGGATGGTGCGCAGCACAATCTTTTTTCACGTCGTCCAATGGAGCCTCCATGCCAGATTCCGACCATCAACCACACCCGTTTCCCGAACAGCCGCTGCCTGTCTGGCGGCGCGCGGTGATCAAGGTTGGCAGCAGCCTGCTGACCGACGGCCGCGGCAACCTGGAGAGGCGCAATGCCTCCGCGCTGGCCTCGCTGATCGCCGGTTTCCGCGCCCAGGGTCGCGAGGTCGTGCTGGTGTCTTCGGGCGCCGTGGCCGCGGGGCGCGGGCTGATGGCGCGCCAGCGCGGCAGCCTGGTGCAGCGCCAGGCGCTGGCCTCGCTGGGGCAGACGCCGATGCTGGCGCTGTGGCAGGGGCTGATCGAGCATCCGGTGGCGCAGGTGCTGCTCAGCCACGACGACATGCGCAACCGGCGCCGCTACCTCAATGCGCGGGCAACGATGCAGGAGCTGCTGCGGATCGGTGCGGTGCCGATCATCAACGAGAACGACACCGTGTCGGTGGATGAGCTCAAGCTGGGCGACAACGACAACCTGGCCGCAGCGGTGGCCACCCTGGTCGATGCCGACATGCTGTTCATCGCCACCGATACCCACGGCCTCTACAGCGGCCATCCCACGCGTGATCCCGAGGCGCGGCCCTTGCCGCGGGTGGAGGCGATCACGCCGGACGTGATGGCGATGACCGCAGGTGGCGCCGGCGCGCTGGGTACCGGTGGCATGGCCACCAAGCTGGAGGCGGCCAGCAAGGCCGCCGCAGCGGGGATCGACACCGCGCTGCTATGCGGACACGACCGCCGCGCGCTTGCGGCGCTGGCCAACGACCGCCTGCACGGCACCCTGATCCCGGCGCACGGGCCACGCCTGTTGGCGCGCAAGCTTTGGCTCCGCCACCAGCCGGCCTGTGGTGGCCAGCTGCGGATCGACGATGGCGCCTGCAAGGCCCTGGCCGAGCGCGGCGCCTCGCTGCTGCCTGGCGGCGTCATCGGGGTGGAAGGCGACTTCAGCAACCACGCCCTGGTCAACCTGGTCAGCAGGCAGGGCCGCCGCATCGGCCGCGGCCTGGTCGAGTACCACGCCAGCGACCTGCAGCGCATCGCCGGCCGCCACAGCCAGGAGATCGAGGGGCTGCTCGGTTTCGACAACGGCAGCGCCGTCGTACGCCGCGACAACCTGGTCCTGATCGACCAGCCCGCGGCAACCACGCATTGAACAAGGAGACACCTGCCATGACCAGTTACATCCGCTCCCTTGCCGAGCGCGCCCGTGCGGCTTCGCACGCGATCGCCGCGCTGGATCCTTCCCGCCGTGCGGCGCTGCTGTCGAAGATGGCCGACGCGGTAGACGCCGGCCGCGCCGACGTCCTGGCCGCCAACGCGCGCGACATGCAGCGGGCGAACGAAGCCGGCACCACCGGCGCCATGCTGGACCGCCTGGCGCTTGACGACGGCCGCATCGACGGCATCGTGCAGGCGATCCGGGAGATCGTCGCGCTGCCCGATCCCGTCGGCCAGGTCACCCGCAGCGAGACCCATGCCAACGGCATGACCGTGGAGAAGGTGCGCATTCCGCTTGGGCTGATCGCGATGATCTACGAGGCCCGGCCCAACGTGACCGCCGACGCCGCCGCGCTGTGCCTGCGCGCCGGCAACGCGGTGCTGCTGCGGGGCGGCTCGGAGGCGCGCGAAAGCAATATCGCGATCGCCGGTTGCCTGCATTCCGCACTGCGCGAATTCGACCTGCCGATCGAGGCGGTGGCGCTGGTGGAGGACACCGCGCGCGAGCATGTACTCGAGCTTCTGCAGCTGACCGACCTGGTCGACCTGGCGATTCCGCGCGGCGGCGAACGCCTGATCCGCTTCGTGGCCGAGAACGCGCGGGTGCCGGTGATCAAGCACTACAAGGGCGTGTGCCATCTGTACGTGGATGCCGCCGCCGACCCGGCCGCCGCGACCCGCCTGGCGGTGGACGGCAAGCTGTCGCGCCCCGGCGTATGCAATGCGCTGGAGACGCTGCTGGTGCATGCCGACATTGCCGACACGTGGATCCCGGACGCGCTGGCCACGATGGTTCGGGGCGGCGCGGAGATCCGCGGCTGCGAGCGGACCCGCGCGCTGTTCGCGGATGCGAAGCCGGCCACCGAAGAAGACTACGACACCGAGTACTTGGCGCCGATCATCTCGGTGCGGGTGGTGGATTCGATCGACCACGCCATCGCCCACATCCAGCGCCACACCTCCGACCACACCGAGGTGATCTCCACCACCGACCAGGCCGCGGCCGACCGCTTCGTGCGTGCGATCCGCAGCTCGGCGGTGATGGTCAACGCCTCCTCGCGCTTCAACGATGGCGGCCAGCTCGGCCTGGGCGCGGAGATCGGCATCTCCACCACCCGCCTGCACGCCTACGGGCCGATGGGGCTGGAGTCACTGACCATCGAACGCTGGGTGGTCCGTGGCGAAGGCCAGGTGCGGCACCCGGAGTCAGCGCAGGCCTGAGCCTCGGCGCAACCGGCAGCCCGCAGGCACACCGCCGGCTCATTGCGCTCGATGGTTGGTGACCCGACCGCAGCGCCTAATCCAGCTGCGGCGGCCCTGCCGCAGGCAGCATGGCGGCGCAGCGCTCCAGCAGGGCGATGAGCTGGTCCTGTTCGGCGGGTGCGAGCGTGCGCAGTGCGCCTTCGATCGCGGCGCGCGCGGCGGCGCTGCCGCGCGTCACCAGCTCCACGGCCGCGGGCGTGGCCGCGAGCGCCTGCACCCGCTTGAGGCTCGGATGCGGGCTGCGGATCACCAGGCCATCGCGCTCCAGCCGCGCCAGGATCTGGTGCATGGTCTGCGGCGACACCCCGTTGCGCCGCGCCAGCTCGGCGTTCGACAGGCCTGGATGTTCGACCAGCGCCATCAGCGCCAGCGCCTGCGGCCGCGTCAGGTCCAGGCCTTCCTCGTGCAACCGCCGGTCGACCACGGCGCTCAGGCCGAGGTGCAGCCGCCGCGCCAGCACGCCGGTGCGGTAGGCGCGTGATTTCCTGAACGCCTGCAGGCTGGTGGTCTTGCGTTGGGCCATCCCGGTCTCCGTCGTCACCCACTTCCTATCAGTGTGCTGATACCTTGCCGGACTTTCCGGTACGAGTCCGTGACGATGCCCGTTTTTTCCCGACTGCCGGCCGCTTCCGGTGTCCTGGCGCTTGTCCTCGCCCTCGCTGGCTGCGGTAGCGATGCACCCCCCGAGGCCATGCCCAGCCTGACCGTGAGCCTGGCGACGCCGCAGCTGCGCGAGGTCACGCGCGAGGTGGTGGCCTCGGGCGCGGTGGCGGCGTGGGAGGAGGTCTCGGTGGGCGTGGAACTCTCCGGCCTGCGCGTGTCTTCGGTGGAAGTGGAGGTGGGCAGCGTGGTCGCGGCCGGCGACGTGCTGCTGCGCGTGGACGACCGCACGCTGGCCTCGCAGCTGGCGCAGTCCGACGCCCAGGTGCGCGAGGCGCAGACCAACCTGGAGACCGCCCGCCGCAAGGCCGCGCGCATCCGCGAGCTCGCCAATTCGCAGATGGTGTCCCTGCAGGACGCCGAAGAAGCCGAAGCTGCGCGTGCCAACGCCGAAGCGCGGCTCAACACCGCCGTCGCCAGCCGCGACGCCGCGCGCGTGCAGCGCGACTTCACCGTGGTGCGCGCGCCGGTTGCCGGCGTGGTGTCCGCGCGCAGCGTGCAGCCGGGGCAGGTGGTGGGTGCCGGCACGGAGCTGCTGCGGCTGATCCGCGACGGCCGCCTGGAGTGGCGTGCCGAACTTGCCGAGGGCGACCTGCTGCACGTGGACGCCGGTACGGCGGTGCGCGTGGAGGCGCCGGCCGGCGGCACGGTCGAAGGCACCGTGCGCACCGTCTCGCCCGGGCTGGATGCGCAGAGCCGCACCGGCACCGTGTACGTCGACCTGCCGGAGCCGGGCGCGCTGCGCGCCGGCATGTTCGCGCAGGGGCGGCTGGCGCTGGGCCGCGCGCAGGCGTTGCTGGTGCCGGGCGAATCGGTGGTGCGCCGCGACGGGCGCGCCTACGTCTTCACCGTCGACGACGAAGGCCGCGTGCGCGAGCGCGGCGTGGTGACCGGCGGCGCGCAGGGCGACCTGGTTGAGGTGAGCGACGGGCTGACGCAGGGCGTTCGCGTGGTGGCGCGCGGCGCGGGCTTCCTCGGCGATGGTGACCTGGTGCGCGTGGTCGAGAGTGCGGAGGCGGCCGATGCGGCGAACGCCGGGGCGGCTTCGGCATCCGCCGCAGGTACTGCGAGCACACCCGCCACAGTCGGCAATGCGGGCAACGGTGACGCGGCCGCGCCTGCCGCGGGCCGCGGCCTGGACGGCGCCGGTGAGGCCGTCGCCGAATGAACTTCTCCGCCTGGTCGATCAACCGCCCGCTGCCGGCGATCCTGGTCTTCATCCTTCTGAGCGCCGCGGGCCTGCTGGCCTTCAACAAGCTTGCCGTCTCGCAGTTCCCCGACCTCACCGTGCCCGTGGTCAACGTCACCGTGACGCTGCCGGGCGCGAGCCCCAGCACGCTGGAAACCCAGGTCACGCGCAAGGTCGAGGACGCGACCGCGAGCATTCCCGACCTGCGCAACATGGCCTCGGTCGTCAACGAGGGCGTGTCGACCACCATCCTCACCTTCGAGATCGAGAAGGACGGCACCCTGGCCAAGGACGAAGTGCGCGACGCGATCGACCGCGTGCGCATCGACCTGCCGGCCGACGTCGAGCCGCCGATCGTTTCGCTGGTCAACGTCACCGGCGGCGACATGCTGACCTATGCCGTCACCGCCGACGGCTGGAGCGACGAGGAGCTCAGCTGGTTCATCGACGACACCGTGGCCAAGCGCCTGTTCGCCGTGCCCGGAGTCGGCACGGTGCGGCGCATCGGGGGCGTCAACCGCGAGATCCGCGTTGATCTGCGGCCGGAAGCCGTGCAGGGCTTCGGCGCCAGCCCGGCGCTGATCAGCCAGCAGCTCGCGCGCATCCAGCAGGAGCAGCCCGGCGGCCGCACCACCGTGGGCGGCAGCGAGCAGGCCGTGCGCACGCTCGGCACCGTCGAGACCGCCGCCGACCTCGCCAACTTCCCCATCTCCATGCCCGACGGGCGCAGCGTGCGGCTGTCGACGCTGGCAACGGTGAGCGACGGCAACGCCACCGTCAGCCAGCGCACCACGCTCGACGGCCGTCCGGTGATCGGCTTCGCCGTGCAGCGCACCACCAACACCAGCGAGGTTGACGTCGGCAACGCCGTGCGCGACAGCGTGGCGAAGCTGCAGGCCGAGCAGCCGCGCGTGCGCATGGTGGAAGTGGCCTCCACGACGCAAGTGGCCGAGAACTCGTTCGAGTCCTCGATGCACATGCTCTACGAAGGTTCGGCACTCGCCGTGCTGGTGGTGTTCCTGTTCCTGCGCGATTTCCGGGCCACCTTCATCAGCGCCATCGCGCTGCCGCTGTCGATCATCCCGACCTTCGCCGTCATGTACTGGCTGGGCTTCAGCCTCAACATGATCACGCTGCTGGCGCTGGCCGTGGTGGTCGGCATCCTGGTGGACGATGCGATCGTCGAGGTCGAGAACATCGACCGCCACCTGCGCATGGGCAAGTCGCCGAAGCAGGCCGCCACCGAGGCCGCCGATGAAATCGGGCTGGCGGTGATCGCGACTTCGTGCACGCTGGCAGCGGTGTTCATTCCCGTGGCCTTCATGCCCGGCATCCCCGGCAAGTTCTTCCGCGAGTTCGGCTGGACCGCGGCCGCGGCGGTGATGTTCTCGCTGCTGGTGGCGCGCCTGATCACGCCGATGATGGCGGCCTACATGCTCAAGCCCCTGCCCGAACACAAGGGCGACTCGAAGCTGATGCAGTGGTACCTGCGCTTCGTCGACAGTTCGCTGAAGCACCGCAACCGCACGCTGTCGGTCGCGCTGGGCATCTTCATCGGCTCGCTGGCGCTGCTGCCGCTACTCAAGGTCACCTTCATCCCGCCCATCGACGGCATCCAGAGCAACGTGCTGATCGAGCTGCCGCCGGGCTCCGCGCTCGCCACCACCGAAGAAGTCGCCGAGACCGCGCGCCAGCGCATCGCCGACATCCCCGAGATCGAGCACGTGTTCGTGACCGCCGGCAGCACCTCCGGCGCCAACGGCCCGGCCGGCGATATGAGCAGCGCCGAGCTGCGCAAGGCCACGCTGACCATCCGCTGGACCGACGACCGCGACCTCACCCAGTACGAACTGGAAACGCAGGTGCGCGAGCGGCTTGCGGACCTGCCCGGCGTGCGCCTGAGCTTCCAGGGCGGCGAACCCGGCCGCGCCCTGCAGCTGGTGCTGGCCGGCGACGACCCGGTGAAGCTCGCCGCCGCCGCGCGCGACGTCGAGCGCGAGATCCGCCAGCTGCCGGGCCTCGGCACCGTGGGCTCATCGGCCTCGCTGGTGCGCCCGGAGGTGATCGTGCGTCCGGACCCCGCGCGCGCCGCGGACCTGGGCGTGTCCACCGCGGACATTGCCGCCGCCACCCGCGTCGCCACCCGCGGCGACTACGAGCAGTTCCTCGCCAAGCTCAACCTGCCCGAGCGCCAGGTGCCGATCCGCGTGCAGCTGGACGAGCGCGCGCTGTCGGATCCGGCGCTGCTTGGCCAACTGCGCGTGCCAACCGCAACGGGCGGCAGCGTGCCCTTGTCGTCCGTGGCCACGATCACCACCGCCAGCGGCCCCTCTCAGATCGACCGCTTCGACCGCCGCCGCAACGTCACCATCACCGTGGACCTGAACGGCATGGCCATGGGCGAAGTGGAGGGCCAGATCGACGCGCTGCCATCGATCAACGCACTGCCGCCCGGCGTCGAGCGCCAGGCCGCCGGCGACAGCGAGATCTTCGCCGAAATGTTCGGCGGCTTCGCCATGGCCATGGTGGCCGGCATCTTCTGCGTCTACGGCGTGCTGCTGCTGCTGTTCAACCATGCCAGCCAGCCGATCACCATCCTGGTCGCGGTGCCGCTGGCCGCCGGCGGCGCGTTCGGCGCGCTGCTGATCACCGGCCTGGATATCTCGCTGTCGGTGCTGATCGGCCTGATCCTGCTGATCGGCATCGCGGTGAAGAATTCGATCCTGCTGGTGGACTACGCGGTCATGGCCGAGGAAAAGGGCATGACCCGCCACGAGGCGCTGATGGACGCGTGCCACAAGCGTGCGCGGCCGGTGATCATGACCACGCTGGCGATGGGGGCGGGCATGATGCCGATCGCGCTGGGTCTGACGGCGGATTCAAGCTTCCGCATGCCGATGGCGGTGGCGGTGATCGGTGGGTTGATCACCTCGACGGTGTTGAGCCTGGTGGTGGTGCCGGCGGCGTACACGCTGGTCGATGATGTGGAGGAGCGGGTGCTCGGAAGGTTGCGGCGGAGGGCCGCAGACGCCAGTGAGGTTGCGGCGCCACCATGACTGGCATCACGATGGCGGCGGCCGGTGCAATGGAGTGGCAGGTGTCGACAGGCAAGGCTGGCAGGCTGGGTGGGGCATACCGTCGGCGATCCCGCGCCGCGCACGGACGGGCATTCGGTCTGGCGTTGGGTCTGGTCCTGCTGGTACCGGCCACCTCGGCACTCGCGCAGGATGCGGACGCACTCAGCTTCGATCAGGCGCGCGAGCGGATGGAACGGGTCTCCGACGCGCTGGCTGCCGCGGACGCCAACCTGCGCGCCCGGCAGGACCTGTCCGATGCGACCGCGCGCCTGCGGCTGCCGGAGATTTCGCTCGAAGCGCGCTACCTGGAGTTCCAGAAGACGCTGAGCTTGCCGCTGGGTTCGCTGGCGCCAGTGGGCGAGGCGTTCGGCATCGAAAGCCCGTTGCGGTTCCAGGAGCGCGACCGGCGATTGCGTCCGGTGTTGACCACGGTGCTGCCCCTGTACACGGGCGGGCAGATCCCGGCCGCGCAGGCGGCGGCCGCGGCCGCCCTGCGTGGGGCGGACGCGGAACGGGCGCAGCAGTCCCAGAAGCTCACGTCGCAACTGGTCCAGGCCTACTTCGGCCAGGGCCTGGCCGAGCAGGCGCTGAGCGTGCGCCGCGAGGTACGCGACGGCATGCGGCAGCACGTGGCCCATGCCGAATCGCTTGAACGCGAAGGCTTCGCCACGCGCGCGCAGGTGTTGCAGGCGGTCGTCGCGCGCGATGCCAGCGAGCGCGAGTACCAGAAGGCGCTCAACGACCGCGACGCCGCGGCCCAGACCCTGGCGCTGCTGCTGCGCAGCGATGGGCCGGTGACGCCGATCACGCCGCTGTTCGTGGTCGGCACATCGCCGGGCACGCTGGAGGCGTTCACCCGGGCCGCGCTTGAGCGGCACCCGCAGCTGGCGCAGCTGCGGGCGCTTGACGACCAGGCGGGCGCAGGCGTGCGTGTGCAGGAGGCGTCACTGAAACCGCAGGTGTACCTGTTCGGCCAGTACGACCTGTACCGCGAGGATGCGCTGCTGACCGACACCGATTGGGCCTTCGGCATTGGCCTGAAGTACACCTTCCTGTCCGGGCGGGATCGCCCGCGCCAGATCAGTGCTGCGCGCGCGCAGCAGGAGCAGGCGCAGGCCGCACTGCGCGAGGCGCAGAACCAGATCAGGATCGGCGTGGCACAGGCCTGGAATGCGCTGGAAACGGCACGCCAGCAGTTCCTGCTGCTCGACAGCAGCATCGAGCAGGCGCGTGAGAACCTGCGCCTGCAGGAACTGGCGTTCCGCGAGGGGCAGTCGACCTCGCTCGATGTCATGGACGCCAGGCTCGGCCTTGGCGCCGCACGGATCGAATACGCGCACGCCGCCTACGACTATTGCGTGGCATTGGCGCACCTGCTCGAGCTGGGTGGCCAGTCGGCGCGCTTTGGCGAGTACATCCGCAAGGCAGACCACAGGGTATTTCCCCATGAATGAACCCGCTCCGTCGCCGCCGCCGCCACCCGTGGCTGCGGATGCACCGTCCGGCCGCCGTCGCCTGCGCCTTGTCGCCCTGGGCGTGATTGCCGTGATCCTGGTCGGCGGCCTGTGGCTGGCGTTCCGCAGCCCGGCGGACCTGGTGCAGGGCATGGCCGATGCCGACAGCATCAACGTGTCGGCCAAGGTGACCGCGCGGGTGTCGGCGCTGCTGGTGGCCGAGGGGGAGCGGGTCGAGGCGGGGCAGGTACTGTTCGAGCTGGACAGCCCCGAGATCGCCGCGAAGAAGCGACAGGCCGAAGCCGCGCTCGCGGCCGCGCAGGCGCTGGCGGACAAGGCCGAGGAAGGCGCGCGCGTGGAGGACATCCGCGCAGCGGAGGCCAACTGGCGGCGCGCCCAGGCCGGACACGAACTGGCGCGTTCCACCTTCCAGCGCCTGGAGCGGCTGCATGCCGAGGGCGTGGTGACCCGGCAGCAGCGCGACGAGGCCCGTACGAAGGCGATCGATGCCGAGCAGCAGGCGCGCGCAGCGCAGGCGCTGTACGAACAGGCGCAGGCCGGCGCCCGCGAACAGGACAGGAGCGCCGCGCAGGCGCAGGTGCGGCAGGCCGAAGGCGCCGTGGCCGAAGTGCAGGCGGCCGAAAGCGAAGTGCGCGGCCGCGCGCCGACGGCCGGCGAGGTGTCCAAGCGCCTGGTCGAAACCGGCGAGCTGGTGGCGGCCGGCTATCCGGTCTTCACCCTGGTCGACCTCGACCACATGTGGGTGGCGTTCCACCTGCGCGAGGACCAGTTCGCGGGCCTGGAGGTGGGCCGCCGCCTGCGCGGTTCGATCCCGGCGCTGGAGCGCGAGGACGTCGAGTTCGAGGTCTACCACATCAGCCCGGCCGGCGATTTCGCGACCTGGCGCGCGACCCGGCAGTCGGCCGGCTACGACGTGAGGAGTTTCGAAGTGCGCGCGAGGCCGGTCGCGGAAGTCGCAGGCTTCCGGCCGGGCATGAGCGTGCTGTTCGCATGGCCGCAACGCTGACGCGGCCCACGGCACGCGAGGCGTTCGTCCGTTCGGCGTTGCGCGAGTGCGCACGGCTGCGCGCCGATCCCTGGGATCTGGCGTTGGCCACGTGGGTCCCGCTGCTGGCGCTGGCGCTGCTGGCCTGGATGTTCTCGGCCGGCGTGCCGCGCGAACTGCCGGTGGCGGTGGTCGATCATGACAACAGCGCGGCCAGCCGCGAACTGGTGCGCAGGCTCGATGCCGTGCCGGGCCTGCGGGTGGCCGCGCGGCCGGCGGACCTGACGCAGGCCTGGTCGGAGGTGCGCGCGCTCCGGGCGTTCGCGGTGGTGCACGTGCCTGCGGGTGCCGAGCGCCAGGTCCTGCGTGGCGGCAGCGCCGTTGTTTTCGCCTACTACAACGCCAGCCACCAGACGGCAGGGCAGGCGGTGCTGCGGGGGATCGGAGAGGCGGCGCAGGCGACCAGTGCGCATCTCGTACGCCGTGGGGTGGCGCGGGTCGGTGGGGCGCAAGCGGTCCGCCAGCCGCCGCTGCGGGTGCAGGCCACCGTGCTGGCCAACGCCGCGCGCAGCTACGAGCACTTCCTGCTCGGCCTGCTGTTCCCGGCACTGCTGCACCTCGCCGCCTGCCTGGCGATGGTGGGCGCGCTCGGGCGCGAACTGCGTGACGGCAGCGTGGGCACATGGCTGGCCGGGTGCGGCGATCGCCTGCTGCCGGCGGTGGCCGGCAAGCTGGCCCCGTACCTGCTGCTGTTCACCGCCTACGGCACGCTGTCGCTGGTCTGGCTGGCCGCGATCCGCGGCGGTGTGGCCGGCAGCGCGGTACTGCTGGTCGCCGCGCAGGCGGCGATGTACCTGGCCTACGGCGGCATCGCGCTGCTGCTGGTCGGGGCCACCCGCAACATGGGCACGTCGCTGTCGCTGACCGGACTGTACGCGGGCACGTCGCTGGCGTTCTCGGGCGCGACGTTCCCGGTGCAGGGAGCGCCGCTGTTCGCACAGGCCTGGAGCCAGCTGCTTCCCTTCACCGCCTACCTCAAGCTGCAGGCGCAGCAGCTCGACCTGGATGCGGCATGGACGGCCTCGCTGTCGTTGCTGGGGACGTTGCTGCTGTTCGTGCTGGTGGCCGGCGGCGCGGGCCTGCGCCTGTATGCGCGCGGAGCGCGCGATCCGGTCTCCTGGGGGCAGCGATGAACCAGGTCAGGGCCGCCTTCCTGGAGACGCTGCGCGCCGTGTTCTCGGACCGCTACGCGGTGGTGACGCTGATCGGCGCCGTGGTGCTGTATTCGTTCTTCTACCCGGTCGCCTACCGGCACCAGGTGGCTTCGCAGTATCCGGTGCTGGTGGTCGACCTCGACCATAGCGCCATGAGCCGCGCCCTGGTGCGCAAGGCGGGCGCGGTGCGCGCGGTGAGGATCGTCGGCGACGCGACCTCGCTGGAGGAGGCCCGGCCGAGGATCGCCCGCGGTGAAGCGCAGGGCCTGCTGGTGGTGCCCGCGGGGTTCGAACGCGGGATCCTGCGCGGCGGGCAGGGCGAGCTCGCGCTGTACGGCAGTGGTGCGTTCCTCGGTCGCGGCGGCGTGGTGCTGGAGGGCCTGGGCGAGGCCGCCGCCGCGTTCGCGCGCGAGGCCGCCGTGGTGCAGGCAAGTTTCGCCGGCGCACCCGGCGCAGCGCCGCTGCAGGTGGTGGCGCGGCCGCTGTTCAACACCCGCGAGGGTTACGGCAGCGCCGTGGTGCCGGGCGTGGCACAGCTGATCGTGCAGCAGACACTGCTGATCGGCATGCTGGTCATGGCCGGCACGCGTCGCGAACGCCTGGGTCGGCTGGCGTTCTCGCGCCGCGGCCTGCTCGGCATCGCCGCCGCGTTCGCGCTGATCGGCGTGTGCAGCATGCTGTACTACAACGGTCTGGTGATGTGGCTCCAGGACTATCCGCGTGGCGGTAATCCGCCCGGTACGCTGGTGGGCGGAGCGCTGTACGTGGCCGCGGTGGTGGCGTTCGCGCTGTTCGCGGGCAGTTTCTTCCGCACCCGCGAACGGCCCTTCCAGCTGATGCTCGTCACCGCGCTGCCACTCTTCTTCCTGTCCGGGCTCTCATGGCCGGCCGTGGCGATGCCACAGCCCCTGGCGTGGCTGGCGAGGCTTGTTCCCTCCACGCCCGGCATCAACCTGATGGTGAAGTTCAACCAGATGGGCGCAAGCTTCGCCGAGGCGCTTCCCGAGTTGTGCAACCTCGCTTTTTTGACACTGCTGTATGGCGCGCTGGCGGTATGGCGCTACGCCCCGGGGCGGGACGGCACCTGACGGGCCGGTCACGGAGCACGGGGCCGGGGCGGCTTCTGCGCGGGTATCGGAGATCGTCTGCGCGCTGGATGTGCTGGCCGACAATATCGATCCGGCCGAAAGCTGCAAGGCTTTCCGCGTCCGCATGCCGAGCGCCGATGCCCTGCGCCGCAACCGCGGCCTGAAGTGACTTCGGCGGGTGCGGTAACGAAAAGGCGACCCGGGCGACCGGGTCGCCTTTTTCATGCTGCGGACGACGCACCGGAGACGCCGCGTCATCCGCCGCGCGGCCACGCACCGGCGCTCAGTCGCCGGCGGTCTTCCGGGTGCCGGCGCCCGCGAACTCCGGAAACGCCTCCTCCAGCGAGCCTTCGTCCGGCAGCACGTAGAACACGCCGCCGCGCGCGAAGGTGGGGCTGACGACCTGCTCGTAGAACGCCGGAGACACGTTGATGCAGCCGTGGGTGACCCGGTTGTCATCCGGCGTTGCCGAGGCCAGGCGCTCGGGGCGCTTTTCCTCCGGCACGCCGGTCGCGGTCGGGTGGATCGAGACCGCGGACTCGTAGTCGACCCACAGCACGCGGCCGGCATCGATGGACGGACCGTAGCCGCCGACGAAGCGGCCCGCCGGGGTGGTGCGGTCGCGGCCGGGGATCTCGCGCAGGGCGAGGCCCGCGATGCCGGGGGCGGTGTGGTCGCCCACGGCGGAGCCGAACAGGCCGGGCGCGGCGCCGCGCAGGCGACCATCGCCGCCGAACACGAGGATCTGGGCGGCGGCCTTGTCCATGATCGCGAAGGGATAGCCCTGGCTGTCGCCGGAGGCGACGACCCAGCCGGCCAGTTCGATCACCGTGTCGGAGACGTCCTGGCCGCGGGGCAGTTCGTCCAGTGACGTCACCGGCGGGGTGCCGTCGTCGCGCGCGCTGGCGGTGGCGCCCACGCTGACCAGCGCCAGCGCCAGCGCAACCGCGCGCCGGCCCGGGTGGGGGAGGGAGTGGGGGAAAGTACGGATGGGAAGCTCCTCGGGGGCGGAACACCATCCAACGCGGGGATCCGCGCCGCGCAGGCGACGGATCCCCGCGCCGGTCGGTCAAGCGGAGTGCGTGCTCACCCGCGCGGCACGCGGCGCGGCGACGATTCCAGCTGCTGCACGCGGCCTTCGATCTGGTCGAGGCGCTGGTTGGCGCGCTGGGCGCCCTGATTGGCGGATTCGGCGCTCTGGGCCGCGCCCTGCACCTGGGTGTCGAGGCGGTCGAGGCGGGAGTCGCCGCGGCAATGTCTGACGCGAAGATCAGAACGCACCGATACGAACGTGCGAACACAGGCGCAACACTGAGCAGCCGTCCCCGCACCGGAGCGCTGCGTGCCGCGCCTCGCCACATCCCGGCGGCAAGCCGCGGGATGCGCGCCACTGCCGTCCGCCCACACCGGTTCGCGGTACGCGCGCCACGCGCCCGAGCGCACGCTGCTGTACGCGTTGGTAGAGGCGCACTACCCGGACTTCATTGTACGGATCGAAGCGGAGGGCCGCTCGCTGCCCGGATATGTCCGCGAGGCGTTCGATGCCTACCTGCGTTGCGGCGTGCTCGAGCACGGCTTCCTGCGGGTGGTGTGCGAGCACTGCCGTGCAGAGAGGCTGGTGGCCTTCTCCTGCAAGAAGCGCGGGTTCTGCCCGAGTTGCGGCGCGCGACGCATGGCCGAGAGTGCGCGGCACCTGGTCGAGGAGGTGTTCGGCCCGCGGCCTGTGCGGCAATGGGTGCTGAGCTTTCCGTACCCCTTGCGTTTCCTGTTCGCCAGCAAGCCAGAAGCCATTGGCCCGGTGCTGGGCATCGTGCAGCGCGTGATCGCCGGCTGGTTGGCCGATCAAGCCGGCATCGACCGCGCCAGCGCCCAGTGCGGTGCGGTGACCCTGATCCAGCGCTTCGG